>JBKGYK010000081.1:0-12177 GCA_046546095.1 Bacteroidales bacterium | reverse complement strand
TTATGGAGATGAAAGGTACTTGTATTTATTGGTTGACCTCCAGGATACAGCCAAACCCACCATCCATGTCAGAACATGGCAGCCGGATAAAGATGAAAAAGGGAACATTTACGGGATAGAGGATTTTTAAGGATTTTTGCGACTAATACAAAAATCCAAACATCCAAAGGGGAATAACATTGCCGGAACCAATCTCAATATCATCCTTTAAAATCCAGGAATCATCCAGATTCCGGATTTGCTTTTTGTTTTTGCTCCTCCCCCCGAATTCAAAATAATGTTTTCCATCCACAATAAAATCCACGTCTTTTGAAGCTGTCACATGATGCTGTTGCTTAACCTGGTTCATAAAAAACGTTTCCCTAATGTTTCCTTTGTCGGGTTGCTGATTGGATAAGGCATACATCATATTGGGATTGTCAATGTAGATTTTTTCGGGTTTATTCAGGCTGTTAATCCCTTTTGAGGGTGACCTCAACAATGTCACAACTTCAGCTTCGTGCATGAGATACAGATACTGCTTAAGCGTATTGAGGCTGATTCCTGTTCGTTCACTCAGCGATGTCATATTTGGCTTAAAGGGAACACTATTACTAATGATCTGCAATAGTTTTTTTATATAATAAATATTCGCTGAAGGCATATTTATATACTGTGGGATATCCACCTCCAGAATAGTCAATAAAATTTCTTCCAGTTTCCTGTGAAATGACTGCTTATTTTCAAGATAAAAAGGATAGTACCCATGCGACAGATAATCACTAAAATATTCGATTGGCCTGATATGCTCTTTCACCTGCATTGCAATCTCAACATGATGATTCAGAATATCATTCAAACCATAGCGTTCAAATTCGTACACCCTTTCAAAATTCAAATACTCTCTGAAAGAAAGACCGGGCATCTGATAAATAACCGCCCTGCGGCTTAAATCAGCCTTTGCTTTTTGCAAATGAAGCAAAGATGACCCTGTAAAAACAAGCTTAAGTTCAGAAAAATCATCATAAATGTTTTTCAGTTCAATAGCCCAGCTTTTATACCTGTGCACTTCATCCAAAGCCAGAAATCTCCCACCCTTTACATAAAATTCAGAAACAAGGTCGTAAAGCCGGTTTTCAGTAAAATATAAATCATCAAGACTAACGTACAGAACATTTTCAAACGATTCATATTGCTGTTTGAGGTGCTGGAGAATCAGGGTGGTTTTACCAACCCCTCTGCTACCCTTTATCCCGATAAAACGATTCTTCCAGTCAATTGTATTTGCAAAATCCCTGATGGGTTCAAGGCCTGCTTCAGATATTTTATTGTAAAACTTTTGACGTATTTCATGCATAAGTCCGTATTTTGCAACAAATATACACATTTTTTATCAACGCATTGACAGATTTTTTGTTTTTTTCATCATTGCGTTGATGGTTTTTTCTTGTTTTTCATCAACACATTGACAGTTTTTCTTAAAATCAAAAGAGACAGGTTACCATTTACAACAGAAAATAACCTAAAATTCTGCATGCTCAAATCCTGAATGTTCCCGCATTCCCAATTCACAATTTTTCTGTATCTTCATCCTTCAAAGCGGAAGCTATGCCATCGCAATTGCAGACTGAAATAAAATACCTGAAAGGTGTGGGTCCGAAAAAGGCGGAACTGCTTAATTCTGAGCTCGATATTTTCACCTTTGAAGACCTGCTCAATTATTTCCCCTACCGGCACACTGACCGCTCCCGTTTTTATAAAATCAAAGAACTCAGGGATGGCATGCCCACGGTACAGATTCTGGCCACGGTACATGCGCCACAAACTGTTGGGGGAAAACGCTTTTCCAGACTAACAGCCTTTTGTGAAGATGATACAGGCAGCCTTGAACTGGTATGGTTCAAAGGGGCAAAATGGATCAAAGAAAGCATCAAACCCGGACAACAATATGTGATTTTTGGCAAACCCACCCGCTACAAAGGACGCATCAACATGGCTCATCCGGACATGGAAACCCTGGAAAAATGGCAACAAAAACCGGCCACAGGACTGATGCCGCATTACAACACCACAGAGGCCATGAAAAAACAGCGCTTGCACAGCAAAGCCGTACAAAAATTGCAGGAAAATCTACTAAACAGCCTCAACACAGCCATTCCGGAAAATCTACCCGAATACCTCCGCCAGAAATACCGGCTTATTGGTAAAGATCAGGCCATCCGCAACATCCATTTCCCGGACAGCCACGAAGCCCTGTCACAGGCAGAGTACCGTCTGAAATTTGAGGAGCTGTTTTTCATTCAGCTTGGTATGCTTAAAGCCAGAAACCATCGTAAGGAAAGCATCCCGGGGCATGTGTTTTCACAGGTCGGGCAGCAATTCAATGATTTTTACAAAAACAACCTGCCATTTGAGCTGACGGGCGCACAAAAACGGGTCATCAAAGAAATCCGACTGGATATGGGCAGCGGCAAACACATGAACCGCCTCTTGCAGGGTGATGTGGGCAGCGGCAAAACCCTGGTGGCGCTCATGTGCATGCTCATCGCCATAGATAACGGCTACCAGACAGCCCTGATGGCACCAACAGAAATCCTGGCACAACAGCATGCTCAATCCATCGGTAAAATGCTGGAAGGCATGAACCTGAGAATAGAGCTGCTCACAGGCTCTACCAAACAAAAAGACCGTAAACTCATTCATGAAGGTCTGCAAAGCGGGGAAGTGGATATCCTCATCGGCACCCATGCCCTGCTTGAAGATGTTGTGCAGTTTAACAAACTTGGTCTCACTATTATTGATGAACAGCACCGCTTTGGTGTAGCTCAGCGTGCACGTCTGTGGAAGAAATCCGAAACGCCGCCGCATGTACTGGTGATGACAGCCACCCCCATTCCCCGTACCCTGGCAATGACCGTTTACGGAGACCTGGACGTTTCCACCATTGACGAACTACCACCGGGCCGCAAACCCATCATTACCAAACATGCTACCGACAGCAAACGCCTGAGGGTATTTCAATTCATGCGGGATGAAATTGCCAAAGGCCGGCAGATTTATGTGGTATATCCTCTGATTAAAGAATCTGAAAGCATGGATTTCAAAGATCTGGAAGATGGTGTGGAAAGCATGCTGAGGGCATTCCCCCGGCCCGATTACCAGCTTGCTGTTGTCCATGGACAGATGAAACCGGCGGACAAAGAGAAATCCATGCAGTATTTTAAAAGCGGCGCTGCGGATATTCTGGTGGCAACTACCGTGATAGAGGTTGGCGTAGATGTGCCTAATGCCAGTGTGATGATACTGGAATCAGCCGAGCGATTTGGCCTTTCGCAGATGCACCAGTTGCGCGGACGCGTAGGCCGTGGGGCCGAACAATCCTACTGCGTATTGATGACCAAAAACAAACTGGGTGACACGTCACGGCAACGCATTGAAGTGATGACCCGCAGCAATGATGGTTTTGAAATAGCCGAAGCCGACATGAAACTCCGCGGCCCCGGCGATATTGAAGGCACACAGCAAAGTGGTCTGCCCATCAATCTGAAAATTGCCAATCTCGGACGTGATCAGCAACTGCTGCAGTTTGTCCGCAATATCGCCGATGCAATTCTGGAAAAAGATCCCACCCTCAGCGCTCCGGAAAACCTCCTGCTTACCCACGAGCTAAGAAAACAAAGCAAAAATAAGCTATTGTGGCGTATGATTTCTTAAACAGAAACATCAAAACAAAATAATAACATACAAATTTTATTATCAATATAGTTAAATATTGTTTTTTAATAGACTTCACACAACATTACATATTTTTTATTTATACCTGTGCGTTTTCTAATATCTTAACATGCAATCCAAATAGAAAAATGATTAAATTTATGGCTTAAAACCTTAAACCCAATGATCATGAAAAAACTCATCCTCATCTCCATCGCACTTGTTTTTACGCATTACATCACGGCACAGTCAGTAATTATTTTACACAGCACTGATACAACCGCTGTATTTACAGGCAACACAGCATTTGATGATGCTTATACCCTTGCCGAAACCGGCGATACGCTCTATCTTTCGGGTGGCGGATTTACAGCTCCAACCAGCTTTGAAAAAGGTTTAAAAATATTCGGTGCCGGCATTCATCCCGACTCTACCGCTGCAACTTCCATCACCCAAATAAGCGGAACTGTTGATATTAAAGATGGTGCTGACGGATTGTATTTTGAAGGCATTCTGTTTTCTCATAACATTAGTGAACATCACTCTCAGGTTGTTGATGATGTGACTTTTGTACGTTGCAAGTTAGATAACTTGATAGACTTAGGTGCCAGTGGAACTCCGGCAGTATTAAGAGAAAATTACGCATTTATCCAATCGGTTTTTATCAACAGGCTTGATTTGGATGGTGTTACCAATAGCCTTATAACAAACTGCATTTTTAATGAAAGAATCTATAATTCAAACTCAAATTCTATTAAAAATTCTTCGTTTCTATACACCCCTTCCAGTGCAAGTTCTGACATTATTACAGGTTCAAATACCAATTTAATCAGCAATTGTATTTTTCATGATCCGAGCAACAATTATTTTATTGATGGGAATTCAAACACAGTACAAAATTGTATCTCTCAGCATTCTAATCCTGGTTTTGGCTCTACCCCGATTGATATCAACAATTACAAAGGAATTGATTTATCCACTGTTTTCATTTCCTTGCCATCCGAACCATTCAGTTTCGATGATAATTATCATTTAACATCATCTGCTGAAACCACTTATTTGGGTGATGACGGAACACAGGTTGGTATTTATGGCGGCTTGTTCCCTCTGAAAGAAGGCTTTGTTCCGCAAAATCCCCACATCAGCACAAAAACCATAAGCTCGGGAACAGATGAGAATGGTTTTCTTAATGTGCATGTTGAAGTTAACGCTCAGGATAATTGATTATGAAACGCCTGATTTTCATACTATTATTTTTGTCTGTCAGCTTTGCTTTGTCTGCACAAAATCAAATCAATGCATATCAGTATTGGTTTAATGATGATTTTGACGCAGCTACAACAGTTGCACTTGCTCCCGGGCAAACGGTAAATCTGCAAACCGATATAGATGCTTCACTTCTGACACCAGGCGTGCATGTTTTTTATATCCGGTTTAAGGATGACAATGGCCTGTGGAGCAGTCCGCAGGCACAATTCATCTACCGACTCTCTTCTCAGAATTCCGGAACCGGAAACAACATAGTCGAATATCAGTACTGGTTTAACTCAGACTTTGATGCAGCAGTTAATCAAACGGTTGCAGCTTCACAAAACTACCAGATGCTGACTGACATGGATGCCTCAGCAATGACAGCCGGAGTCCATATTTTTTACATCCGCCACAAAGATGACAGAGGACAGTGGAGCTCCCCTGTAGCGCAGTTTTTCTACAAATTTTCGGAACAGGCTTCTGTCCAAAATAATGGAATCAAAAGATACCAATATTGGTTTGACAATGCGCACGACCAGGCCGTTTCTCAAGATATTCCTTCATCTTCAAATTTTCAGTTGATTTCTGATATTGATGCTACAGCACTCAGTTCGGGGGTGCATATTTTTTACCTGCGATTCCAGGATGAACGTGGACAATGGAGTAATACGGTAGCACAATTTGTTTACAAAACAAGCATCCCGGAAAACGGACTTGAGTCAGGAGAAATCATGGCTTATCAGTATTGGTTTGATTCGGATTATGATGATGCAACAACCGAATCTGTAACGTCATCTCAGAATCTGCTACTGGCAACAGATATTGACGCCGGAGGTATCAATCCGGGAGTGCATATCTTTTATATCCGTTTTCTTGATGACAGGGGTCAGTGGAGCAGTACAGTATCTCAGTTTATTTATAAAACACCCGAATCTCTATCCATTGATAATAAAATCATTGCCTGGCGCTATTGGTTTGATGATGATTTTGACAGCGCAGTTGAATCACCGGTAAGTCCGGCTCAATCTTTCTTCTCACTGAATCAGCAAATTGATATGACACAGATGTGGAAAGGCGAATATACCCTGCATTATCAATTTAAGGATACCCTGGGAATGTGGTCATCACCAAGCGTTGATACCATTGAAAAAACGGCACTTCCTATTGCTGACTTCACATACACCCGGGACGAAACATGTGATTCTACCACACTATATTTTCAGAATTTCAGCATAGACGGGGATACCCATTTCTGGGATTTTGGTGACGGAACAATAAGTTCAGATTCAGCAGCCTCGCATGTGTATTATGGAACGGGAAATTACACTGTAAGCCTTACCGTAACGGATACTGCTTTGAATACTGACAGCACCATGACAGAAATAATTCACATTATCGGACCGACAACCGGTACCATTACAGAGATGGTTTGTGACTCGTTCACAGCGCCTTCAGGAGCAATTTTTACCGAATCGGGAATTCATTACGACACGATTCCCAATACCATGTTTTGCGATTCAGTCATAGAAATTGATTTAACCATGTTGGAATCAACCTTTGCGGAAATGAATGTGCATGCCTGCGACTCCTTTATGGCACCTTCCGGGGATGTGTATTACGCTTCGGGACAGTATTTTGATACCATCCCGAATGTTGCAGGTTGCGACAGCATCATTGAAATCAATCTTGACATGGGAATCACAAGCTTTGCCAGCATTACTGAAGATGCTTGTGACAGCTATTTGTCTCCTGCCGGAAACACTTACACCGAAAGCGGCGTGTATTATGATACCATACAGAATGCAAGCATGTGCGATAGTATCGTTGAAATCAACCTGAACATCAGGGAAAGTACATCTGCATATCTGACTGAAGAAGTATGCAATGAATACATCTCTCCGGCGGGTAATATTTACACGGAATCCGGGCTGTATTATGATACCCTTCAGAATGCCGCACTATGTGATTCCGTGATTGAAATTGACCTGACAATTCTGGAGAACTCGGTTGCGGAAATGGATGTGCATGCCTGCGATTCGTTTATGGCACCATCCGGTGATGTGTACTACGCTTCAGGCCAGTATTTTGATACGATTCCAAATATGGCAGGTTGTGACAGCATCATTGACATCACACTGGATGTAACAAACATTGACAATTCTGTCACTCTGCTGGAAAAAGGCTTTGCCACCAATCAGGGTGGAGCAGAATATCAGTGGCTGGATTGCGATATGAGTATGATGGAAATTGACGGGGCAACGGCGCAGGAGTTTTTCCCTGATGCAGACGGAAATTATGCCGTGCTGATTCGTTTGAATGAGTGTGAGAAAATATCTGAATGCTATGAAATATACGGCCTGCATGTGAACAACGAATCACCCGGGGATTTCCACATCTTTCCCAATCCAACCGATGGAGTCGTGAATATTGAGTTTTCCGATATCAAACAGGATGTGCGTGTAAGTGTTTACAATGCATCCGGAAGCCTCGTACATCAGGAATCTGCAGAAAACACAAATCAACTGCAGTTTACAATTGATGAACCACAAGGCTTGTATTTCATTCGCATTTCTGCTGCTGATGAAGTGTACTTCGGGAAAATTGTTGTTGATTAGGCTGATATTTGCTGAATTATTAACATAATAACCTGACTATGATGAAAAAGACTCTATTCATTTGTATGATATTGTTTATAACATACCATGCTTGCGCACAGGATAATAATGATACCAAAATAATCTATGATAAGATTTTTATCCCGGGGAAAGAATCAGATAGTAAATCTGAACATCTGTTACTTGACAATGACATCGCCAAAGAAAAAATAAATAACAAACTAACAGACAGTTACTATTTGCTCACTCATTTTTCCGGCTATTCCATTCGCAAAGCATTTATCGACATCACAGATGAACAACAACTTCAAAATTCCGTTGTCACATACCTTAATAACAACCTGATTTCAGACAGTACAATGTGTGATTCTACCGGAATATTCAAAACCGATATCAAACCGGTTCCCGATACCATTACCATAGACGAAATGCTCAACATTGCAGTTAAATATTTCTACATCAGGCACATTAACAAAGATGGGCATTATGTTGGACAGCTTTGCAAAGGCATAAACGGGATTGAAGAAACAGAAGAGGTAAGAAACCCTCCGCTGGAAGACTTTTGTTTTTCAGTGATTTTCTCCAATTATGAGTCTGAAGAAAACAAGATGTACGAAGAATTAATAAATGGCATTAAAGACGTGTATAAGCTAAACCTGGGAACAGATAAAAAAGAAAAATTATTGAGAGCACAGGGTGCCATGTATATGTATATGCGACACAACGAAACACTAAAAAACCTCTTAATCAAATCATACCATGAACAAAAAGAAGATTTGCCTTTTGTGCTTAAAGATGATTAGTTTACAGCAAATAAGATATCAATGTGTTTTTGCAAATTTATTGTAGATTTTTTCGCATTTTTCTTTTTTTTTATTTTTGTCATGTCTAATCTCTTTTTGATATAATTTTTGAATCAATTAAATAAATAAGCTGCCCGAAATGCTTTAGCATTGGCTTTGCCGAACCTTGATTTTTCAAACAAATCCTCGATTTAATGAATACAAATAAAATAATTAATCCATGCATAAACACGGAGTTTAAAAAAAAATGTGTAGTTTTATCCATTGTAGTTTATTTTTGTGGTGAAAAAAGAAAACTACATAAGAAACAATGCGGATATTGCTATTTTTCTGCTCTTGTTTTTTTACCGAACAACTATAAAACCGAACATCGCAATAATGTTTTTTAACGAAGAACACAAACCAACAAAAAAGGGGAAATAGGGCTACCCATCCAAAAGTACAAGTAACAGAAATGAAAGAAACAAACTAACAATTGACAGTGGAGACCAGAAACCACTTAAAAAACGGGGCGTATTCTGAAAAGCCTTATGAGTAAGAATCAAAAAAACAATAAATCATGAAAAAAATCACAAGAATTATTGGTGCAATGTTTATTGCGGTCATCCTTTTCTCAAGCTGTACCAGCACAAACAAAACCATGAAAGAACCAAATGTCAGAGTAGATCTAACTAAAAGTGACTTCACTCTATCAGAACAAGTTACTGCTGAAGCATCTTCAACCCAAATCCTGACCATTGATTGGGCAAGATTGTTTAAGAAAGAAACCGGAACAATTAAGAAAGATTCCGAGTTAATTGATATGGCCAATTTGCCTGTTGTTGGAAATATCATACATGATAAAACAGCAAATTACGCTTTGTATGAATTGATGACCACCAATACTGGCTATGATGTAATATTCTATCCACAGTATGAAACTACAGTTAAAAAACCCGTTTTAGGAATTGGGTTTATAATGAAAGAAACAACGGTTAAAACAACAGCCAGACTTGGCAAGTTGAATGAGTAAATCACTTTTCAGATTTGCTTTAGATAAGAAATGTTGAGGCTGACGGTAAAATTTTTTAACGATTTTCTGCTTACAGTTCAGCTTATTAGCTGAGCCACAAGTAAGCATACCGAAAGCTTCACATTTCTTTACATGTAAACAATTATTAACTTCAAAGCAATAATTGAAAACCCATTCATGGCTTACAACATGGTCATGCAATTCTTTTCAAACTGTATCCGAATAGTTACAGTATAGCCAATAAACGGCAAACATAAATCTCAAAACCATAACAGATACCCACAACCATAAGTAATCCCCTGATACAACAAGCTGATGTAAAGCAAGAACAATTGCACCTCAGCACCAAAAACAGGGATTGCTTTTCTTAGTGTACCTTACCGATGACAATTCACTTCAGAATTGGTAGAATCACAAAAGTATGTAGCGTGATTTTTAGCTTAGTGCGTCAGTCATTGATAAAGAAATCCCCCAAAATTCAAATTATTTTTTAATAAAAGCTTGCACATTCAAATTTCATTTCGTTACTTTGCGAAACGTAAAATAACAAAATGAAAAGATGAAAGAAAAAATTGAATTGTCTGAAGAGGTCAAAGAAATGGCACGAATCACCAAAGTCATGGGGCATCCGGTGCGGCTATACATTTTGCAAAAATTATCGCAAATGAATGCCTGTTGTTACAGCGGCGATTTGGTGGATGAATTGCCTGTGGGTCGCTCTACCTTGTCCCAGCATCTTAAAGAGCTTAAATACGCCGGACTGATTCAGGGAGAAATTGAACAACCATACATCAAGTATTGCCTGAACCGGGAAAACTGGGAGAAAGCCAAATCCATGTTTCATAAGCTTTTCAACGAAAACGAGATAATCTAAAAAGATATGAAGATACTTATTCTATGCACTGGCAATACATGCCGCTCTCAGATGGCCGAAGGATACTTAAAGGCTTTGGCCCCGGATGCACAGATATACTCTGCAGGCACCGAACCCGGCAGCGAAGTTCACCCAAATGCCATTCAGGTGATGCAGGAGGAAGGCATTGATCTGAGCAATCATCAACCCAGCAACGTGACTGAATTTATGGATGACACATTTGATTATGTCATCACCGTATGCGACGGTGCCAAAGAAAGCTGCCCGATGTTTACCGGGAAGGTAAAACACCGCATGCATATTGGTTTTGAAGATCCGGCTGAAGTTACAGGCAGTGAGGACTTTATTCTATCTGAATTCAGAAGAATACGCGATGAAATAAAACGTGATTTTACAAAATTTTATAACGATAACGTAAAAAAATAAGATTATGGACATTAAAATTCTGGGCACAGGTTGCCCCAAATGCAAACAACTGGAAAAGAAAACAAAAGATGCTATTGATGAACTCGGAATGGATGCCAGCATTGAAAAGGTTGAAGACATCATGAAAATCATGGAATATGGTGTGATGTCAACACCGGGACTTGTCATTGATGGTGATGTGGTTTTCTCCGGCCGCTTACCCTCCACAAAAGAACTGAACGAAATTCTAACCAAAAAACAATAAACCTATGAAAACATTAAAATTAATTGGAATTGCCCTGCTTGTACTTACCCTTGGTGCAGCCTGCTCTGGAAACAAGGAAAATGATGCTGACAAGACACAATCGGCTACAGTAGAAACGTCAGATGACGTGCATGTGTACTATTTCCACAATAAAAGACGCTGTCCCACCTGCAATACAGTTGAAGCAGAGGCAAAAAAAGCAGTTCAGGAGCTTTACGACGATGAAGTACCATTTTCAGTTTACAACATAGAATCTGACAAAGGCCGGCAGAAGGCAGAAGAGATTGGCGTTTCCGGCCAAAGCCTGATTATTGTTGGCGGTGATGAAAAAACCGACATTACAGGAGATGGATTTATGCACGCCAAAAGCAATCCGGATAAATTAAAGCAAATCATTAAAGAAAAAACAGATCCGCTAATCCAATAATTTTTTATGGAAGACCTATTGCAAAATATTATGAGCAACAGCTCGCTTCCCGTGGTTACGGCTTTCGTTCTTGGCCTGATGACTGCCATCAGTCCCTGCCCGCTGGCAACCAACATCACGGCCATCGGATTTATCAGCAAGGATATTGAGGATAAGAAGCGAGTGTTTTTAAGCGGACTGGTTTACACCCTGGGCCGTGCCATAGCCTATACAGGTCTGGCCCTGGTCATTTTTATCGGAGCCGATCAGTTTGAAATTTCAGGCTGGTTTCAGAAATACGGAGAAAAGATCATTGGACCCTTGCTGATTATCATTGGAGTGCTGATGCTTGATCTCATCAAAATTAAATTACCGGGCGTTGGAAACCTGACCAAAAAATTCAAGCAAAAAAGCAAACACACATACTGGGACGTGCTATTACTTGGGATTCTGTTTGCCCTGGCATTTTGCCCCTACAGCGGCGTGTTATACTTCGGTATGCTTATTCCGATGACTGTGTCAAGTGCTTCGGGATTATACCTGCCTGTAGTATTTGCTCTGGCTACCGGGATTCCGGTCATCATATTTGCCTGGCTGATTGCCTATACGGTTTCCGGCGTAGGAAAAGTGTACAACAGACTGAAAAACTTTGAAATCTGGTTCAGACGTGTGATTTCCATTCTGTTTATCGGTGTTGGGATCTACTACATTGTGATAATCTATTTTTAAGTAGGTTGGGAGGTTGATAGGTTGATAGGTTATTACCAAAACCCAAAACCTACAAACCTATAAACCTACAAACCTACAAACCTATAAACCTACAAACCTACAAACCTACAAACCTACAAACCTA
>JBKGYK010000080.1:0-12509 GCA_046546095.1 Bacteroidales bacterium | reverse complement strand
AGGAGGGCTGATGGTTTTGTGCTTGAATCTCCCCCATAGGAACAATAAAGGAAGTCACATTTTTTCTGTTATCAGGTATGTAAAATGCGTCTTTTTGCGTAGACTACATCATGAATTCAGGTAAAAAGCGTAAGCTTTATTTTTGTATCTTTACATTAATTGAAGTTTTCCTACAAATCCTGAAACAGGAAACTTACATTAGATTTTTTATGCAAAACAATAAGGAAACCCTGAAGCAAGAGCTCGAAGCCATTAAAATTGGCCTGCTGGGTATTTATATGAAAGTTGAGCTGCCTGATGGTGAAACTGATACAGTAAAAGTGCTTGATTACAATGCCAGAGCAAAGGCCTTTTTTCATCTGTCAGAAGCCGGAACATTGTATCCGGTACAGACATTCAGTGATGTTCTCTCACCGGAAGCCGACTGGGAGCTGCTTATCAGTGATGTCTGTAACAATCGGACAACCAAACATATTGAAGTTTTTCATCCCAGGCACAACAAGCATTACGGTATTGATATCTCCCATTTCTACAATAAGCAATGTCTGATAAACATTGAAGACATCACTACATATAAGAAAGAAAAAGAAAATCGTAAACTACAAGAAACACAATATCAAAAATTTGCTGATGATATTCCACAAATCATCTGCGAGGTCAACCGGAAGGGAGAACTGGTTTTTGCCAACAATGCAGCTCTGGAAGCTTTTGGCTACACCAAGCAAGAGGTGGAAGCAGGAGTTGAACTGTTGAATTTCTTTCTTGACAAGGACCACGATGAGGTACAACTCTATCTGCAAAGCATTTTATCAGGCAATAAATTGCCTCCCCGTGAATATACAATGAATACAAAAAAAGGCAAAATCCGTGTTGTATTATCCACTGCACCGATTTTCCGGAACAACAAAATAAAAGGAATACGTGCAGTAATAACAGACATCAGCAGTCAGCACCAGCTTAATGAACGTCTGAATATCCTGATGAAGACAGGCAAGATTGCCTGGTATGAATTTGACTTGATAAGCGGCATGGTAACTGCCGGTACCAACAAAGCAGAAATGCTTGGTTACAATCCGGAAGAGTTTGAACATGTGCATTATTCAAAGTGGACCAACAATATTCATCCCGATGATTACGACTCCACCATGGATGCCATGAGAAAGTGTATGTTTGAACGCAGTACAAATATTTACGAAGTTGATTACCGCATCAGAAAAGATGACGGCACGTATGGCTGGTTCTACGACAGGGGTGTCATCAATGATTATGCCAGGGATGGCACACCATCACGCATGATTGGGGTAGTTGTGGATATCACGGACAGGAAACTCCAGGAAATCAAACTAAAAGAAAGTGAAAACAAATACCGTCAATTGGTGGAAAACGCCAACGATGTCATTATGATTTCGCAACACGGAAAAATCATCTTCACCAACAATCAGGTGCAAACCTTTTTTGGATATAACAAGGGTGAAATGATTGGCAAAGATTTTATTGATTTTCTTCCTCCAAAGGAGAAGAAGCAAGTGCTTGAGATACATCAAAATCGAATGAATGGCATTGAGGTGCCGACGATTTATGAAACTAAAATCATCAACGCCAACAACAGCATTTCCGATGTGGAACTAAACAACGCCATGATTGAAATGGGTGGTCAGCCCGCTGTGCTCACCTTTGTCCGTGATTTGACTGAACGGAAAAAAACTTTCAGGAAATTACAGCAGCTTCATATGGATTATGAGCAGGCTGTAAAAAACGCCAAAAGCATTTTATGGAAAAGCGAATACGCAGACAATAAATTTACGAACACGTTTATCTCCGATGTAGGAGAAGAATTGCTTGGATTGCCTGAGGGATACCTGAATAATAGTCTTGCAAATTTCCTGACGCTTATTGATACCAGGGACAAAGATTATGTTCTGAAAAAAATCAACCAGAGTCTGGAAAATCCCGGAGAAAAAGTTGAATTTGAATACAGGATAACAAACCCGAAAGGGAATTTGATGTGGCTGGTAACCCAAAGCAACACAAAAATCACATCTGAGAACAAAAAGGTAATTTATGGAATAACCCTTGACATTAGTGACAGGAAACAGTATGAAATTGAACTGAACCGGCAGCAGGCATTTCTGCAAAAAATATATGACACCATCCCCAGCACACTGGGCGTAAAAGACCAGGATGGTCGGTACATCAATGTCAACCGGAAGTTTTCAGAATTTGTTGGTTTGCCTGTGGAGGATATCATTGGAAAAACAGACTTTGACATATTGGAAGACCAGGATGAAGCTATTGAACACAATGAAGAAGACAAGCAAATCATGGAATCAGGCAATCCGATAAATAGTATCCGATCACATCGCAAAGGCAACAAGACAGTGTATATGGAACACACAAAAGTTCCCTTCAAAAACAAAAATTCTGAATCAACACAGCTTTTATTTATCAGCCATGATGTCACTCAGCAGATTCAGGATCACAATGCAGCAAAACGCAAAAGCCGGGAACTGATGTTGCTTAGCGAAAACACTGATTTGCAAATCTGGTACCTGAAAGACCCTGATACCTACGGGCTCATCAATAAGTCGCACGCAAAATTTCTTGACAGAAAAAAAGAAGAGATAGAATACCAAAATTTCAGGAAACTGTTTTCCAAAGAATTTGCCGATAAATACATTGCCAGCAACCGTAAGTGTTTTGAGCAGAAAAAACGTCACAGGTTTCAGCAATGGAACCTTGACGGCAAGGGTATTCCGCGTCTGCTTGACATCACAAAAACACCCATGGTTGACAGCTCCGGTGATGTGGAGTTTGTTGTATGCACCGCCAGAGATATCACCAAAGAAAAAGAAGCCGAAGATAAATTGATCACTGCACTGGAATTCAACAAAACGCTGATAGAAAACTCCCCCATGGGCATCATTGTTTACGAACCATCGGGACAGTGCATTCTGACCAATGAAGCAGCAGTAACAGCCATTGGAGCCAAAGAAAAATCGGACATTCTGAGCCAGAACATCCACAACATACAGTCATGGAAAGAAACGGGCCTCTACGATGCTTTTATTGCATGTGACAAAACAGATCAGAAACAGCACAAAAAGGTCAGCATTCTCACATCATTCAACAAAGACACTTGGCTCGACTGCAATTTTATCCCAGTCCGGTACAAGGAACGCAAGCACATCATGCTAATCCTTAATGACATATCGGATACTGTTGAATATGAACAAAACATTCAGAAAAACCTCTCTCAGCAAAAGCTGCTATCCACTGTCGCTTTTGAGCTCAATGAACTCAAGCATTTTGATACAAACATGCAGAATGCACTGAGCCAGATCGGTCAATACGCCGATGTAAGCAGAACATACATATTTCTTGACACAGCAGACGGTACAAAAACAAACAATATCTTTGAATGGTGCAATGAAGGCATAAGCCATGAAATTGACAATTTGCAGAATATTTCCTATGCCGATGATATACATCCCTGGAAAGAAATGCTTATCCAGGACGGCCTGATTCATACCAACGACACTGACAATCTAAGTTCCGGAATAAAGAAAATGGTAAAACCCCAGGGCATCAAGTCATTACTCGTTTTACCATTGCATTTTTTCGGAGAATTCAAAGGCTTTATTGGTTTTGATGAAAACACCCAAAACAAATACTGGTCAGAAGAAGAGGTGGAATTTTTACGAACCATAAGCCACATCATCGCCAATACTTATGAGAGAAAGATTATCGGAGACAAACTGCGTGAAAGTGAAGAAAAATTTAAGAAAATCTCCACCAATGCTCAGGATGGGATTATATTATTAAATCATCATGGAACAGTCTCTTACTGGAATCATGCTGCAGAAGAAATTTTTGGATATAAAGAGAAAGAAATTCTGGGAAAAAACCTGCACAAAATTACCACATCAAAAGAACACCATGAACAGTTTCTCAGGAACATGCCCGAATTTGCAAGAACCGGTGAGGGAAATGCTTTGGGCAAGAATATAGAATTACAGGCTTATCACAAAAGTGGAAAAAAGATTGACATTGAATTGTCTCTGTCATCTTTGAAAATTAAAGGCCATTGGAATGCTCTGGGCATTGTACGTGACGTTACTGAGCGAAAAATGGCAGAAACAGAGCTGCGGACACTTTCCAAGGCTGTAGAAAATGCTTCTGCGATCATTGTAATCACCGATCCTGATACTACCATTCAATATGTAAACAATAAGTTTACCGATATCACCGGCTACCTGCCGGAAGAGGTTATCGGGAAAAATCCCAGCATTCTATCAACCAAATTGCTGCCCGACGAATTTTATCAGGATCTCTGGAATACAGTACAATCCGGCAATGAATGGAAGGGAGAATTCATCAACAAGAAAAAGAATGGCGAACTCTATTACGAAAGCGCTGTGATTTCCTCAATAACTAACAAAAACGGAGATGTCCTGCATTACATTGGCATCAAAAATGATATCACAAAAGAAAAAAATGCAAGAGAGGAACTCATTAAGGCAAAACAGGAAGCAGAAGCAGCAAACAATGCCAAATCAGAATTTCTGGCCAACATGAGTCATGAAATCCGTACACCGATGAATGCCATCATCGGATTTTCTGAACTCCTGGCCAAAGACCTCTCCGATGAAAGACACCGGAAATTTATTCTGTCGATACAGAACAGCAGCAAGACATTGCTTAATCTAATAAATGACATTCTTGATCTGTCAAAAATAGAAGCCGGGCAAATCCATCTGCAACCTGAATCAACCAATCTGAAGAAACTGGCTGAGGAGATTACTCAGGTGTTTTCACTAAAGATACAGGAAAAAGGTTTGGAGCTCATTCAGGATATTGATCCTGAAATCCCTGAACATGTCATCATTGATGAGATGCGAACAAGGCAGATTTTGCTAAACATCATGGGTAATGCAGTCAAATTTACCGAAGAAGGATACGTGAAACTGATTCTGGAAAAAACCCTTACCCACGAAGATAACAGTATAGATATTGTTTGTCGTATCGAAGATTCCGGCATTGGAATTTCAGCAGAAAATCAGGAAGAAATTTTTGAATCGTTCAAGCAGCATAGCAAACAGGACAACAGAAAATACGGCGGCACAGGTTTGGGACTGGCTATTTCCAGGCGCTTAATCAACATCATGGGTGGAAGCATTTCACTACAGTCTGCACCGGGAAATGGAAGTACTTTCAGCATCTTTTTTAATAAAATCAAAGTACCCGAAATCAACATCCAGACAGAAACAAAAAATACAGCAAAAGAACAAACTGATTACCTTTTCAATGGTGAAACCATCCTGATAGTGGACGATGTTTTGAGCAACAGATATTTGCTGACATCATATATTGAAGAATTCAATCTGGAAATCATACAGGCAGAAAACGGACAAGAGGCTATAAACAAAACACGAAAACATCGTCCATCCTTGATTTTTATGGATTTGCGAATGCCGGTGATGGATGGCATAAATGCAACACTTGCCATCAAATCCGGTGATGACAGTAAAAATATTCCCGTTATCGCTGTGACAGCCACAAGTATGCAATATCAGAAAAGTGAAATTGACAGGGCCCGATTCGATGACTTTTTGGAAAAGCCGGTTTCTCCTGAACAAATTACCGGCATACTGGTTAAATACCTGAATCCCAACACCAAAAAGTCCGGCCAACAAAACACAAAGGCTCAAAAAGAAGAACAAAAGGTAAGCAAAGAGATGCAAAACCTGTTTATCAATAAATTCAGCCAAAAGATGAATGCAACGGAGGTATCGGGGAACATGCAACAAATAAAAGATTTTGGAAAAGAAGTACTTGACTTTGGAAAAAGCCACAAGTCAGATTATTATCAACAAGAGGGAAGCAATCTTATCAGGGCTGCGGAAAATTTTGATATTGAACAAATCAACAAAATATTCAGAGAATTGACATAAAACAAAACATGATGCTCAAAAATAGCAAAATACTGATCGTTGATGATGTGCCGGGAAACATACAGATTGTGGCTGCCACTTTGCAGGAAGCCGGATATGATATATCTTTTGCACAAAACGGTCCAAGAGCTCTCGACATGTGCGAAATGCACGACTACGACCTGATTTTGCTGGACATCATGATGCCGGGCATGGATGGCATAGAAGTATGCAAAAGACTTAAGGCCAGGAAAGAATTTGAAGATATGCCAATCATATTCCTGACGGCTAAAAGCGATACAGACAGCATTACAAAGGCCTTTGAGGCCGGAGGTGTGGATTACGTCACCAAGCCTTTCAAGTCAGCAGAACTTCTGGCAAGGGTAAAAAGTCACCTCACCATCAGGCATCAGAAAAAAGAGCTACAGGAGCTCAATGCTACAAAAGACAGGTTTTTCTCCATCATCGGGCACGATCTGAAAGGCCCTTTTACCGGTTTACTGGGATTCACAGAGTTGCTGATTGAAGAAAGCGCAGAAACCCCGGCAGAAGAACTGCAAAATTATTACCAGCTCATGTACCAGTCTGCCAAGCAAGGCTACGAGCTGCTCACCAACCTGCTGGAATGGTCACGGACACAATCGGGCAAGATTAGTTTCAATCCTGAGCCGGTGAATATCAAGGATATCATTGAAGAAAATATTTATATTCTGGAAAATCTCGCGCTGAAAAAGCAAATCGACATTTCCATAGGCAAAGAGACTGATGTTGAGATCACAGCAGACAGAAACATGCTAAAAACCATGATGCGCAATCTCATCAGCAACGCCATTAAATTCACTCCTGAAAATGGCAAAATCAGCGTCAATGCCGGCCTGAATGACCATTCAGTTGACATCAGCGTCAGTGATACCGGTGTGGGATTAGATGAAGAAAAAGTATCACGCCTCTTCAAGGTTGATCAGAATATTTCCACAAAAGGCACCAATCAGGAAAGCGGTACCGGTCTGGGGCTGATTATCTGCAAAGAATTTGCCGAAAAACACAAGGGAACCCTTTCCGTGAAAAGCAAAAAAGACCAGGGCAGTACTTTTATCATAAGCCTTCCCCTCAAGCCGGAAGACTAAGCCATTAGCGCATTTTCCCGACAAATTTCCGGCAGATATTTTTTTCCGGCTTTACAACAAGGCCTGTGCTTTCGCTAAAAAATTCTATCTTTGTTTGCAAAGAAAAATGAGCTACCATGAAATACCCTGATGTTAACCTCAAAACCGCTGCAGAGCTAGGTGTCAACGAGGAAGAATTCAAAATGATTGAAGACTATATGGGCCGCAAGCCCAATTTCACAGAACTCAGCATTTATTCGGTCATGTGGTCGGAGCATGCCAGTTACAAAAACTCAATCCGCTGGCTGAAAACGTTGCCACGTGAAGGTGGCAGACTGCTAACCGGTGCCGGAGAAGAAAACGCCGGCCTTGTGGACATTGGTAACAATCTGGCCTGCGCTTTCAAAATAGAATCCCACAATCATCCCTGTGCAGTGGAACCCTACCAGGGTGCAGCAACCGGTGTTGGCGGCATCAACCGCGACATCTTTACCATGGGTGCACGCCCCATTGCCCAGCTCAACTCCCTCCGCTTTGGCAACCTGAAAAAGGACAGCACAAAGTGGATGCTGAAAGGTGTAGTCAAAGGCATTGGAGATTATGGCAATTCATTTGGTGTACCCGTTGTCGGAGGTGAAGTGTTTTTTGATGAATCATACAACACCAATCCCCTGGTTAACGCCATGAGCGTTGGCATCATGAAAAAAGGCCGTATGGTATCTGCCATTGCCGAAGGTGCCGGAAACCCCGTTTTCATTGTGGGTTCTTCTACCGGAAAAGACGGCATACATGGTGCTACTTTTGCTTCCGCTGATATTACCGAAGATTCTGCTGAGGACATTCCAAGCATTCAGGTAGGAGATCCTTTTCAGGAAAAACTGCTCCTGGAAGCTAGCCTGGAACTGATTGAAACAGGCGTGGTTGTCGGTATGCAGGACATGGGAGCAGCAGGTATTATCTGCTCAACTTCCGAAATGAGCGAAAAAGGAAAATCCGGTATGCGAATTGACCTGGACAAGGTGCCGCTGCGTCAGAAAAGTATGGAAGCATGGGAAATTCTGTTGTCAGAATCACAGGAAAGAATGCTTGTGGTTATCGAAAAAGGCAAAGAAGTCATTGCTCAGAAAGTGTTTGACAAATGGGATATCAATTGTGTGCAAATCGGCGAAGTGATTGATGAAGACAAACTGTATTTCTCCTACAAAGGCCGGGAAGTAGCTGAAGTACCCGCTTCCTCTTTGGTCCTTGGCGGCGGTGCTCCCGTTTACGAAAGGGAGTACAAGGAACCTGACTACATCAAAAAACACAAGAAATTCAGGATTGATGATGTATCTGAACCTAACGATTACCGGCAGGTAGCAGAATTCATGCTAAGTCAGCCCAACATTGCCTCCAAACGCTGGATCACCGAGCAATACGACAGCATGGTGCGCACAAACAATATGAGTACCAACAAGCCCTCTGATGCCGGTGTGGTAAACATCAAAAACACCAATACAGCTCTCTCCCTCAGTGTGGATTGCAACAGCCGTTACGTCAAAGCAGATCCCAAAACAGGTACCATGATCGCAGTGGCTGAATCAGCACGCAATGTAGCCTGTTCCGGTGCCAAACCCACGGCCATCACCAACTGTCTGAATTTTGGCTCACCCTACAATCCCGAGGCATACTGGCAGTTTGTCATGGCCATTGAAGGCATGGGCGAAGCCTGCAAAGCTTTCAAAACACCGGTGACCGGCGGAAATGTCAGCTTTTACAATCAAACCAGCATCAAAGGCCAAACTGTTCCGGTATTCCCCACCCCAACCATCGGTATGCTGGGAATTATCGAAGACAAATCATATCATACCGGCTTATCCTTTAAGCGCAAAGGCGATATGATTTTCCTGCTTGGTCGCTCAAAAAACGACATCAGTTCCTCAGAATATCTATACAATTACCACGGAGTAAAACATTCTCCCGCCCCATGGTTTGATCTGGATTTTGAACTCAAACTGAATGATATGCTGCAACAGCTTGCACAAAAGCAACTGGTCGAATCCATGCACGACATTTCCGATGGGGGCTTGTTTGTCACCCTGGCAGAATCATCCTTTGAACACAACCTGGGGTTTGATATCACCAGCGATGCTGAAGTCAGAAAAGATGCCTATCTCTTTGGAGAAGCTCAGGGACGCGTTGTTGTGAGTGTGGATCCCGACAAGGAAGAAGAATTCATTGACCTGATGCTGGATAACGACTTCCCTTTCTCTACCCTGGGCCATGTTACCAAAGGCGATATGCGCGTAGACGACGTTTCCATCGGCTATGTCAAAGACATGAAAAATCTGTACATGACAGCGCTGGAGGAGAAGATTAAGGAATAATAAGCATGGGAAAACCATTGCATAACAATACTGACGATACGGTTGAGCAGATATTCAACCGTATCTCATTTACATACGATTTCCTCAACCATTTCTTGTCCCTGGGCATGGATAAAATCTGGCGGCGCAAACTAGGGCGCTTACTATGCAGGCAAAAACCCGAATCCCTGCTGGATGTTGCCACAGGCACAGGAGACATGCTCATGCTTCTGGCAAAAACCCGAATACCGGATATACACGGGCTTGATCCTTCTACCGGGATGATGAATAAAGCCAGAGAAAAATTTGCCAGACATTTCCCGGAAAAAAACATTCATCTGCATACGGGCTTCGCTGAAAATATGCCGATCAAAAATGACAGATTTCAGGCTGCCACAGTTCTTTTTGGCATCCGCAATTTTGAAAACCTGAATCAAGGCCTCCGCGAGATTCACCGCGTACTGCAACCTGGCGGCAAATTGTATATCATGGAATTCAGCATGCCAAAAAACAGGCTTGTAAGGGCTTTTTACCTGTTTTATCTCCAGCGGGTCATTCCTCTTTTTGGCGGACTGATTTCCCGCGACAAAGCAGCCTACAAATACCTGTCAGAATCAATACGGCAATTTACCAGTGAGGTGGATGTGGAGAAGCGGCTAAACTCAGCCGGCTTTTCATCCATTGAAAGCCACCCGCTTAGTTTTGGGGTTGCCAGAATATGGGTGGGAAGCAAAGACAAAGGCTGAGACAGAAATCAGGGAACAGATAGATTCTTTGGGCGTATCCTGTACGCAATAACTCCCGGTCTTACTGATTCTTTCAGGGGTAATAAGCATAGTGACAGTGATATGGATACCTGATTAAATATTCTTTAAGCATTTGCAGATGCAAAATATGTGATTTTTACAGGCATTCTTTTATATTTGTTCGGTAATCAATTCAATGCTATATGAAAATTCAGTTCAGACTATTTGTACTTTTACTGGTGGGATTATTCTCACTGCAGAATAGCTTGGCTCAGGACAAAATGCTGAGCATAGAAGATGCCGTCATCGGGATGTGGCGCGAATATTATCCAGAACACCGCAGAAACATTCAATGGCGGCCCGATAGTAATGAAATCACCTGGCTTTCCGGAAAATCTCTCATGAGCGAATCTGTATCTTCAGATGAAGCCACTGAAATAATAAATCTGGAAGAGCTTGGGACAGCCCTGATTGCTGCAAATATTGAAGCACCAAAATACTTCCCTTCCATCACCTGGCATGATAACAGGAGTTTTTCCTTCAGCACAGACGAATACTGGCTACTGTTTGATATCGAAAAACAGGAAGTAAGCAAACAGATCAAATTACCGGAAAACAGCGAAAACTATGATATTCGTGCAAAAGCGGGAATCATGGCATTCACCAGCGGCAGCAATCTGTTTGTTGCAGATGAAAACGACGTCACCGGCATCAGCAATGACCGCAATCTTGAAATGTTATACGGACAAAGCGTGGCGCGCCGTGAATTTGGCATTGAAAAAGGAACCTTCTGGTCGCCCGATGCATCAAAACTGGCCTATTATGTAAAAGATGAAAGCACGGTAAGTGATTATCCCATGATTGACATCACCACACGCATTGCCAGTGTGGACAACACGAAATATCCCATGGCCGGCATGAAATCCGAAGAAACCCGTCTGTATGTGTATGATGTCAGCTCGGATGAAAGCATTCAAATCAAAACCGAAGGCGATAAGGAACAATACCTGACAAATGTTGCCTGGACACCGGACAATGAATACATTCTGATTGCTGTGCTCAACCGGGGACAGGATCATATGAAACTCAACATGTATGATGCTGAAGATGGCAGTTTCAAGAGAACACTTTTTGAGGAAAAACACGATAAATACGTAGAACCTCAGCATCCCGCTCGTTTTGTACCCGGGAATAATGACACTTTCATCTGGCAATCCCGTCGCGACGGATACAATCATCTTTACCTATACAACACCAAAGGCAAACTGAAAAAACAGCTGACAAAAGGCGAGTGGCTGGTTACAGACATCCTGGGTTTTGACAGGAAAGCAAAACATATCTTTATTCAGGCAACAAAAGAAAGTCCGGTAGAAAGACATGTTTACAAACTCAGCATGGATGATGGAGAGATGACTCAACTCACAAAAGATGCCGGCACCCACAAGGCCAAACTGTCTTCAGACGGAAAATACCTGTTTGACAATTTTTCTTCTGTCACCGTGCCCAACCGATATGACCTGCTTGATGCCGATGGTACTATTATCCGCAATATACTGACTGCCGACGACCCGTTGAAAGATATCAAGCCGGTAAGCATGGAGCTTGGAACCATCAAGGCTGCTGACGGGGAAACCGATCTGCATTACCGTCTGATAAAACCCGCTGATTTTGACAAAGACGCCACCTACCCTACCATTGTTTACGTATACGGCGGACCACATGCCCAGCTGGTTACAAATTCCTGGATGGGCGGTGCCCGAGGCTGGGAATACTACATGGCACAGCGTGGCTATGTCATGTTCACCCTTGACAACCGGGGTTCAGCCAACCGCGGACTTGATTTTGAAAACATCATCCACCGGCAGCTTGGCAAACACGAAACTGCAGACCAGATGGAAGGAATCAGATTTCTGAAAACAAAACCATGGGTAGATACTGAACGTATAGGTATACATGGCTGGAGCTATGGAGGATATATGACCACCAGACTTATGCTGGATTATCCGGATGTGTTCTCAGTTGGCGTTGCCGGCGGCCCTGTTACCGACTGGAAATATTATGAAATCATGTACGGTGAACGCTATATGGACACACCCGAAGAAAATCCTGAAGGCTATGATACAGCCAACCTGAATACCCGTGTTCAGGATCTGGAAGGCCGGCTGATGATGATCCATGGCGGCATTGACCCCACAGTGGTGCAACAGCACAGTCTGGTTTTTGTCCGTGAGTGCATAAAAAACAGAATCCCGGTGGATTATTTTGTCTATCCCAGAGCAGAACATAATGTGCAGGGATATGACCGGGTCCATCTGATGGATAAGGTAGCACGCTATTTTGATGATTATCTGAAATAGTCGATAAAAACTTCATGCCCCAACG
>JBKGYK010000079.1:0-13350 GCA_046546095.1 Bacteroidales bacterium | reverse complement strand
AAACCTTGATCTTTTCAGGAATTATCAGGTGCAGGTATTCAATCGCTGGGGACAGGTGCTTTATGAAGCTCAACCCGGTGATGAACCATGGGATGGTACAACCACAGATGGTAAAAAAGTACCAACGGGAAGCTATATTTACATTATTAACCTGAACAATGGAAGCAAACCAAAATCAGGTGTTGTAACTGTTGTTTATTAGAATGATTGTCATATATATGTATTGAGGGGTTTGCCGTATGGTAAGCCCCTTTTTACTATTTCATTTTGCATGTCTGGTATTTATTTGTTTTTTGGCATTTGATTATGTCCCTTTTTGTGTTAAATTTGAGGAGGAGAGAGTTTTTAGATCGTATGATTACAAACATTTTTTGTTTGTCTCAGACAGTGATTGATGTTTAATCCTAAAGCCGTGTTATGAAAAAAAGTTATACCCGTGTATTTCTCGTGTTTTGCGTTTTTACCACATTGTCTTATCTGACAAATATCGCAACAGGACAAGAACAGAAATCCCAATCCCAAACATTTATCGAAAATGAAGGCCAGATTAAGGGATTTGATGGAGTGAAGTATTACTATACTCATAACAATGTGTACGCTTATTTCCTGCAGGACAGAGTTGTTTTTGTTACCCATGAAATTGATTACGAAGAAAATGAGAAATCCCTGGAAGCAAAAGAACGGGGGGATGATAATCTGGCAAAAAAACTTGCAGCCGTCACAAGCCAGCATCGTTTTGATCTGTATTTTGAAAATGCAGAAACAAACATTGACATCCGTGGTGAAACAGATACAAAAATTAAACATGATTTTTATTTACCCCACTGTCCTGATGGCTTACTGGAGGTTAAGTCTTTTAATCAGGTAAAGTACAAAAATATTTATCCGGATATTGATATGGTCTTTTATCAGGATGATTCTGTACTAAAATATGAATTTGTTGTTCACCCGGGTGGTGATCCGTCTGTAATAAAATTGAACTGGAAAGGTGTTGAAGACATACATGTAAATCAAGATAATCAAGTGGAATTTACCACAGGTAGTTTTGTTTTCAAGGACAAAGCACCTGTATCTTTTTCTGGAGAGCGTGATATTGAAACAAGTTATGTTCTTGATGAAAGTAGTGTGAAATTTGATGTGGCTGAATATAATGAGCAACAAAAATTGATTATTGATCCGGGTTTGTTCTGGGCAAGTTCTCTGGAATACAATGGTTACGGTACCTGGGGCGAAATGGTTTCCAATTCATCAGGAGAATACTATGTGGTTGATTGGGAATGGAGCCCTGATGCTCAGGATGTATCTGATTATCTCAATAGCGCCGGAACAACAATAACCTATGGTACAGTGACAGGAAATAATGATATCATTATCTCTAAATTCGGACCCAACGGAGCGCTCTTGTGGACATGTTTGTACGGTGGTTCAGGAGATGATGATGTAAATGGTGCTGTGGGTATTGACCAGGATGATAATTTGTTCATTGCAGGAACAAGTCAAAAAGAATTTAGCATGACTTCCGGGGATTTCCCTTTGCAAAACTGGACAGGAGCCTTCTATCAGGGATGGGACGATTCCCAGAGCTCAGGTACACGCGGCTACCTGTTGAAATTTCTTCCGGATAATACAAGACAATGGGCTACATATCTCGATATTGGTGCTAAGCTCGAAGTTTTTGATATTGATTTCGATGCCAGTAATAATGTTGTGATGGTGGGTAAATCAGGAGGTTATCCTACCTATTCCAGTGGAATCCCCTCCGGATCCGGATATCAGGGAAGCTTAAACGGAAATACTACATCCACCAGCTTTATTATGGAATTTTCTCCTGCCGGAGCATTGACCTGGGCAACATGGCTGCCAGGAGCCACAGCAGATATATCCACAGGAAGAGCTTGTGATATCGCAATTGATCAAAATACCGGCGAATTCTATATTGCAGGTGATGAAATGTGGAGCTCTTCAACCCCCTTTGAATCTGCATTGATTACTGATGGATATACCAATCAGGGAGCCAATGATTTGTTCTATATGAAATTTGATGCATCCAATCAACCTGTTCCTGCATGGGGTGGCTATATTGGTGGTGCCGGATTTGATAAAATTAATATAGGTGCTGCAAATGGCGATACGGAACTTGATTCAGACGGCAATATGTATATGACAGGCCATACCTACAGCGCAGATTTTCCTGTCGTGGATCCGGGCGATGCATGTACTTATTACGACGGAACAATCAATGATGGAACAAACATTACCGACAATGAGGCTGGTACACAGGATGGCTATCTCTTTAAAGTAAATACCGCGGGAACTGTTGTTTATTCAACCTTTTTCGGAGGCCCCGATTACACAAGTATGAAAAAACTGAAAAAAGATTCACATGGCAATTTGTGGATATGCGGCCAGCAAAGTCCTGTAGGACTGTCAACAGTTACTCATGCCGATTATTATAACCAGACCATGGCAGGAACATCTTCCAACATTATGCTCGCTCAGCTTATGGATAACGATTATATGGCGTGGCTGAGTTATTACGGTTTTTCCGGGGGATATTCCGGATACAGCGGCTTTGATATCGGTGAACCCGCCAGCGATAGCGTATACCTGTATCTGGCAGGAAAATTCAATGGCTTGTCAAATGCCGGCGGCGGATATCAGTATGTTGACGGTGGATCCTGTACCGGAGCTGCTGTCTTTCATCATTACCTGAACGCCGAAGGACCGGATTCTGCATCAGTCAGTCCAGCTGAAGTCTGCTCAGGAACACCAACAGATATTACGCTGACAGCCTACGGAGGCTCCCCGGCAAGCAGTGATGTTTATTGGTATACCGGTAGTTGCGGGGGAACACTTCTTGGCACCGGAAACCCTTTAACAGTGTCACAGACATTGACATCATCAGAAACATACTATGTGAACTATAATAATGCATGTATTACATCTGTATGTGAAAGTGTCACACTTACCGTTGATCCGGGGTCTGTTGCCCCAACAGACGCTGATGCAACACCAGCAGCCATTTGCCCGGGCTCTTCTTCAACACTTTCTGTGATTGGTGGCAGTCTGGAACCCGGAGCTTCCTGGGAATGGTATACCGGATCCTGCGGTGGAACATCCGTGGGTACGGGTACAAGTATATCTGTTTCCCCAACAAGCACAACAACCTATTACGTGCGGGCCGAAGGCAGCTGCAATACAACCGCATGTGCATCAGTTACCGTAACCGTAAAAACAAACTCCACAGCCCCTTCATCTGCCTCCGTTTCACCGGATACGGTCTGCCTCGGTGATCCCGTTGTGCTTAGCTTTGCAGGTGGTACTGCCGGCACCGGTGCTACAGCCCAATGGTACGAAGCTTCCTGTGGTGGAACTGCGATTGGCAGTGGTAACAATTTGAGTGTCACTCCCTCTGGAAATACAACATACTACCTTCGCTATGAAGGCGATTGCAATACAACATCCTGTGCTTCTGTCTCAGTAGTAACTGACACTGGTGGAGATCCCACCATTTCACCTGCAGGTCCGTTTTGTTCTACTGGTTCATCAGTGAACCTTACCGCCGCTGATCCAGGTGGAACCTGGTCAGGAACAGGGATTACCGATGCTACCACAGGTGAATTTGACCCCGCACTTGCCGGAACCGGAGACCATGCAATAACCTATACTTTACCCGGCCCCTGCGCTGACAGCGATACGGTAACTATCCACGTAGATGATGCCCTGGATGCAACCATCAGCCCACAGGCAGATATGTGTGCTTCAGACGGAATTATCTTTATGTCTGCTGCTGATGCCGGCGGTACCTGGTCAGGCCCCGGTATTGTAGATGCTTCAACCGGAGAATTTGATCCCGCTGCTGCAGGCTCAGGTGATATCACAATTTCTTATGTCATTGGTTCGGGCGCTTGCATTGACAATGATACCGAAACATTCCATGTATATGCTGCAGTTGATGCCAGCATCGACCCCGCCGGCCCGTTTTGTACATCCGACAGTCCGGTAACCCTCACGGCTGCAAGCGACGGGGGAACCTGGTCAGGAACTGGAATAACCGACCCTGCTACTGGTGCGTTTGATCCGGGAGCAGTAAGTGCCGGAAACTACCTCATTACCTATGAAATCATCAACGGGGAATGCTCTGATATCGACTCTGAAAGTATCACAGTGGAAAATGCCCCGGATCCAACAATTACTTCTGCTGCTGATTATTGTATCAACGATTCCACTGTTTTTCTTACCGCAGCCTCTGCAGGAGGAACATGGTCAGGAAACGGAATCGCTGATGCTTCAAGCGGAGAATTTGATCCAGCTCTTGCCGGTGTGGGTACTCATACCATTACCTATCAAAACAGTACAGGAACATGTACAGCCACAGATCAGATGGATGTGGAAGTCCATCCGGAACCGGATATCAGCATAGTAAGTGCAAATGATCCGCTGTGCTTTGGTGATTCCGATGGAAACATACAGGTCAGTAGCTCTGCTGATTCTCCGGTTTTTACCTGGCCGGATATGAGCAACGGAAATACATATTCAAATCTGAGTGCCGGAACCTATGTTGTAAGCGTGCAGGACGCATATGCATGTGAAAACTCCACTGACATCACCCTCAGTGAACCTGCGGAACTCATCGTCTCATTTCCTGATGTACAGCACCTTACCTGTTATGGCACTGATGACGGAAGCCTTACCGCCAGCGCAACCGGTGGCACGCTAAGCGGGGATTATATCTGGAGCTGGAATACTGGTGATGATGTCCCTTCAATTTCCGGATTGGCAGAAGGTACTTATACCATTACTGTTACCGATGATAATGGCTGCGAGTCGATTGCCAGTGAAAATATTACACAGCCTGATGAAATTGTTTTGACAGAAAGCGTCAGCGATGTGCAGTGCCAGACAAATGCACCGGGTTCATGCGGTGTATCTGTATCCGGAGGCAGTGGATCATATACGTATCAATGGGATAGCTCACCTGTCAATGCTCCTGTTTTAACGGATGTGTCAGCCGGTACTTACAGCATTACAGTTGAAGATTCCAATGGCTGCAGCAATACCAGTACCATGACAGTGGAAACCAGCGGAAATATTGATGTAAGCATTGATCTTGTCGAGCCTGTATCATGCCATGGTGATTCCGACGGAATTCTATCAGCCGGTGGAGAGGGTGTCGAACCACAAACTTACCTGTGGAATCCCGGTAACCTGACAAACAATCCAATCAGTGGATTATCCCCGGATAATTATCAGGTTACTGTAACAGATGACCGTGGATGTACCGGAACAAACAGCTACCTTCTGACAGACCCTGAACCCATAGTTTATGATGCTGAGATTGACAGTGTCACATGCCACGGTAGTGAAGATGGTGCCGTTTCACTCAATATCTCCGGTGGAGCTCAGCCTGTTGTATGCTTGTGGTCTAACGGGCATAACGGACTTTCTATCGAAGATTTGAACGGCGGCTGGTACAGTTTTACCTTGACTGATGATGAGGGTTGTCAGAACAATGATAGTGTTTATGTATTTGAACCGGCTTCCTCATTGTATATTGATATTCATGTTCAAAATGTGTCGTGCTACGAAGCTTCGGATGGAGTACTCACTGCAAGACCTCACGGGGGGACAAAACCATATTCTTTTGCATGGTCTGCTGATGGAAATCAGGTGACAGGTGATTCTATTGCTGATGGCCTGGGAGAAGGCGTGTATGAACTGACTGTTACCGATGCACATGCTTGTGCCATGTATACAATCGCAAGCATCAATCAGCCTCAGCCTTTGTCAGTGGATTTTACATATGATGACCCGTCCTGCATCGGAAGCAGTGATGGATATATTGCACTGGAAGTGGAGGGAGGAACACCACCCTACAGATATTTTGTTGAGGATATTCCCTATTCGCTTCCTTACATTGAAAATCTTGAGCAGGGAAGTTATAATATCCGTGTTCTGGATGCCAATGACTGTGAGTACAAATTGAATTCAATTACTCTCATGGATAACCCCGTTGACTGCCTGCGCATCCCCAACGCCTTTACTCCAAATGCCGACGATAACAACGACACGTGGATTATTGAAAATATTGAAATGTTCGATAAATACGTGATAAAAGTCTTTAACCGCTGGGGACAAAAACTGTACGAAGGTCATCCCGGCGACGAACCCTGGGATGGCAGAAACAAAAATGGCAAATATGTTCCTGCAGGTAGCTATATGTACCTCATCAACCTGAACAACGGTAGCGAGCCGTACACAGGCATTGTAACGGTAATATATTAGGTTGGCTTAAAATCTGCTTGGTGCTTTGACATAACCATCTGACCCTCAGTCCTGGGCGCTGAGAACAGAGCCCTGAGTTGAGCAAATGCATCTTAAATCCCGTCATTCAGCCCGGCTTGTGAGAATGAATATTACAAAACGGACTTCAGCCCTGCCTGTTTTCTTTTTCAGCAGAGCCGTATTATCGCAGAAATAAAAAAAAACCTGCATATCTTCATTATGCAGGCCTTTATATTTGTTTGTTATTGATTGTTATGATATGGCTGCTTCATATCGCTCCGATACAGCATCCCAGTCAACCACATTCCAGAAAGCTGAAATGTAATCCGGACGACGGTTCTGGTATGTTAAGTAATATGCATGTTCCCATACATCCAGCGCTAATACCGGCATCCCTTTTGTATCAACTGTGTCCATAAGAGGGTTGTCCTGATTGGGTGTGTCAGTAACAGCCAGTTGCTTGTTGTCTTTTACCACCAGCCATGCCCAGCCGGATCCAAATCGCCCCTTGGCTGCAGTTTCAAATTTCTCCCGGAAACTTTCAAATGAACCAAAAGCCGACTCAATGGCATCCATCAGTTTCCCCGATGGTTTACCACCACCATTCGGACCCATGATACTCCAGAATAAACTGTGGTTGTAATGACCACCTCCATTGTTTCTCACACCGGCCGGATAATTACTGATGTTCTTAAATACCCCGGCAAGACTTTTCTCAGCGGTATCCGTGTTTTCTACTGCATTCTGCAATTTGGTGTAGTAGCCTTTGTGATGCTTGGTGTAATGTAATTCCATGGTTTGTGCATCAATATGAGGCTCCAGTGCATTGTAATCATATCCCAGTTCGGGAAACTGTACTTCTTTAATCTTATCGTGTAACATATTTTCTCCTGTTTTTTTGAGATGTAACAATATTTTATTTGTATGGTATGTAATGCTTGCCTTCAAGTGCCATCTGATAACGCCTGCTTACTTCTTCCCAGTCAATTACATGACGAAAAGCTTCAATATAACTGTCACGCTCATTCTTATACTGAAGATAATATGCGTGTTCCCAGACATCAATGGCCAACAGAGGATATCCCTGGTAATCACTTGTATTCATGAGGGGATTGTCCTGATTTGGCGTGTTGGTAATCAGTAAATCACCGTTTTCATCCATAATCAACCAGGCCCAGCCACTGCCAAACTGACTTTTAGCGGCTGAGTTGAACTCATTGAAAAAATTGTCCATGCTGCCAAAAGCATCGCTAATGGCTACTTTTAATGCAGATCCGGGCTCACCACCTCCTTCAGGAGACATGTTGTGCCAAAATACCCAGTGATTGTAATAACCACCTGCATTGTTGCGCACCGAAGCATCGTGATTGTCTATCTTCGAAAATATTACCGACAATTCCTTTCCTTCAAGTGAGCTGCCTTCTATGGCATGCAAAAATTTCTTGTAGTATCCTTTGTGATGCTTTCCATAATGCAATCTCATGATTTCAGCATCAATATGGGGTTCCAAAGCATCTGCAGAATAGGGCAGATCCCCAAAAGTATAAGGGGAGTCCGGCACATCATCAGCTTTCACACTGATGGAAGATGTCTCTTTCTCTGAATGTGCTGCTTTTTCTTTCTCAGTTTTATCTCCTGATTCGCAGGAAATAAGACCCACAAGTAATATGGGTAATAGTAATAATTTCATGTGTTTCATAGTCATAATTTAGAATGTTTCTAATTAATATATCAATATAACACATGTCCCCAAAAAATGTTTAAACAGGTTCTGAGCTTTGTAAGTGTGACTTATTGCAGGGCAGCAGAAGTGCATTCAGGCTATCCGTTAGCTGAATCTCCGCCTCCGCCTGCTACCTGCCACCCTGCACGGCAGTTTTTGTTCTGCTGGGGCAGGGAGTTTCTGTCGTCCACTCCTGCCACAGCACAAAATACTCCCGTGCAGTGCAGCAGGGTATCCGTCTCCGTCGGGCTGCGGAAATGGGTTTTTAAGATTTCAGATAGAGGGTAAAAAAGGAAATTTCCCTGGCAATAAATTTATCCGGGAATATGCAGCATGTGCAAAACTGAGCCGCATTGGTGTCGTACAAAAAATAGTATGCCATAAAGTTTTATTCAGTATACATGGCTTTTTCCATGGCATCTTTCAGCTTATCGTAGTTTTCACTTTCCGCCAGTTTGGTTCTGTCAGCTTTATTCATTTCTGCAAAACGCTGCTCAATATCAGCCAGCTCTTTTTCAAATTCATTCATCAACTTGTCATTTCCGCTGATGGAATCATATATCTGCTGATAAGTCCCCATACTGCGATTAAAGGCTTGAATAATGGTGTCAATTTCTTCATCTGTGATTACACCGTCTTGTGCAGCCCTGACCTGCTTTCTGGCCAAATCGTACTGAACTGACATGGCTTGTTGTGCTGTACTGCGTATGGATGTGAAAAAAATCCGTGAGGCCAGTTTCCTCCAACTTTTGCAATCCTGATATATTGGCTTGAATTTCTTACAACGCAGAAAATACTCACTGCCACCTTCTGGATAAAACAGATGGCGGTTGGATTGTTTCCATGCCCTTTCAGTCTCATACATGTGGGAAGCCAGATATTTGCAAACTTGGACCCTTTCTTTCTCGTTCATATCATCCAGCGTGGATTTCAGCAATGTCCGGAGATCTGTTCTTTGTTCAATAAGATCAGAAATCTCATCTTCTGTCAGTACACTATCAGCCACGGCTGCATTCTGACTTTCTAGCAGTGAATTGCTTGCATTAAGGATTTCCTGTCCTGCTTGTTTGGGATCATTGCAAGCCTTAAAAATCAGGGCTGTTAGAATCGTGATGAATAGTAGTATGATGCCTGTACTTTGTTTCATGTTCTCAAGGTATTATTTTCCAAAATATAATTCAAGCAGTTTTTTTCTGAACTCATCATAACCTTCACTTGCTTTCAGGTTTTTATTGACTGAAGTATAGTGCTCATCCATGTCCTGATTCATTGCATTCAAATGCTCCATATAGGAAGCCATGCCTGTAGTATCTGTTTCGTATTTCATGGATACATTTCTGTTAAAGCCCAGATTCTCTTTGTATGCTTCCAGCATCCTGTTGATTTCCTCATCGGTTAATACAGAATCCCTGACAGCCTTTTGCTGATACTCAAGCAATACTCTCTGTCTCCTGTGCATTTTTTTTGCATCGCTGTATGGTGTGTCACAGGCGAAAAATAAGAGCAGTGCCGCCATCAGATAAACAGGTATGCTGATTTTCTTCATCATAAGGAACGAATATAAGAAAAGCATTTTAGATTATACTGCCTATTATATGCAAATAGAGGTTGCCATAAATGACAACCTCTTAATCTATCTTTTCTGCTGATTATTTTTTTCCTATTCAAGCTTAAATACTTTGCCTGAGTTAAGCAAGTCATTCATATTATTGAATTTACTTTCTTTTTTCTCAAAATCCACCTGTTGCTCAAGCAACTGGTCGTAAGTGTCACCATCATTTACCGAGCGGATAATGCCGAGGGCAACCGGGAATTCCGGATAGGTCATACGGCTAAGCATATAGTGAACATTGGGATCGGGATTATGGGCATCATGTATCAGAATATCATCTGTACTGATTCCGTTTTCTCCCAGTTTAACTACTGCAAGTTTGCCATCTTTTATCACAAGACCTTTTTCTTTTTCCTTACCAAAAAGCATGGGTTTTCCGTGCTCGAGGTAAATGGTTCGGTCATTGCGCACCTCTTTGCTTGCAATACTTTCATGAACAGCATTGTTGAAGATTACACAATTCTGAAGAATCTCCATGATGGATGTTCCTTTGTGTTTCTCCGCCTCAATAAATACGTTTTTCATCATTTTGGGCTCTTTGTCCAGCAATCTGGCAAAAAACGTACCCTGCGCTCCCATGGTTAGCTCTCCCGGATTAAACGGATTTTCGATGGTCCCGTGAGGAGATGTTTTTGTTATTGAACCTTTGGGCGTGGTTGGAGAATATTGTCCCTTGGTGAGTCCGTAGATTTTGTTGTTGAACAATAGCACATTGATATCAATATTACGCCGTATCATGTGGATAAAGTGGTTGCCACCGATAGCCATAGCATCGCCATCACCGGTAATTTGCCAAAGTGACAATTTGGGATTGGCCGTTTTCATCCCTGACGCAAGTGCTGATGCTCTCCCGTGCAGCCCATGAAATCCATATGTTTCCATATAATAAGGGAAACGTGATGAACAGCCGATTCCTGATACAAAGACAAAGTCTTCAATATCTTTCCCCATCTCCGGCAATGCATTTTGTATGGATGATAATATACTGAACGCGCCGCAGCCGGCACACCATTTTACGGGTCCGTCAACAACGAAATCTTTTTTTGTGAGTTTCTGTTTGTCTTCCATAATAATTAACCCTCCAGAATTTCAGTGAATTTTTCTTTCAATTCAGAGATGTAGAATGGCAGTCCCTGAACTTTGTTGTGTTGTAAATATGTGAATTGTGGGAGGTGCGATCTCAGATAATGAGCAAATTGTCCCATATTAATCTCACATACCAGTATCTTATTGAACTTACTGAAAACTTCTTCTGTATTTTCCGGCAGCGGATAAATATAGTTAAACTGAGCCAGACTGATGTCTTTACCCTGATTACGCAATTCTTTTACCGCTGAATGTAAGGCGCCGTAAGTGCCTCCCCATCCGACAACAAGAAGATCACCACCTTCTTCACTGCCATATATTTCCTGTTGAGGAATATATTTGGCAATGCGCTCAACTTTCTGCTGGCGCAACTCTGTCATTCGCTGGTGGTTATAGGGATCATGTGAAACTTCTCCAGTAACATCGGCTTTCTCAAGTCCGCCTACGCGGTGTCTCAGTCCTTTTTGACCGGGAACTGCCCAGTAACGGTTGAGCTTTTCTGGATCCCTGCGGTAGGGCTCATAATTCGGGTCCTTGTCTTCAACATCAGGGGCATTGATGGAAGGGATGTCATCCATATCAGGGATTTTCCAGAGCTCTGTCCCATTGGCAAGGTATCCGTCAGTCAGCAAAATTACAGGTGTCATATGCTCAATGGCGATACGACTGGCCTCAAGGGCATAATGAAAACAATTGCCAGGGGAGGTAGCTGCAATAACCGGTATCGGACTTTCACCGTTCCTGCCGTACAAGGCCTGAAGCAGATCTGATTGTTCCGGCTTGGTAGGAAGACCTGTTGAAGGTCCGCCACGCTGTACATTAACCACTACAAGAGGCAATTCAGTCATAATAGCCAGACCCAGTGCTTCAGCTTTTAAAGAAAGACCGGGACCTGAAGTACTCGTGGCTCCCAGGCTACCAGTGAAACTCGCACCAATGGCGGTAATTACACCGGCAATTTCATCTTCCGCCTGGAAGGTCTTAACTCCCATGTCCTTGCGATTGGATAACTCCTGCAATATCTCCGATGCCGGAGTAATGGGATAAGAGCCCAGAAATAATGGTTTCCCTGCTTTTTCTGCTCCGGCAATAAGACCCCAACTGGTGGCAATATTACCAGTGATCTGACGAAATTTACCCTTACGCTCATTTGATGGCTTTATCTGAAATGTTGTAGATAAAGCCTCAATTGTCTCGGCATAATGGTATCCACCATTGAGAACAGCTATGTTTGCTTCAACAAGCTTAGGCTTTTTGGCAAATTTTTGCCGGATAAATTCTTTTCCGTTTTCAAGATTCCGGTTGAATAACCAAAACAGTATGCCCATGACAAACTGATTCTTAGCCTTGTCTGCTGTTTTGTTATCAAGGCCAATGTTAAGCTCACGAATGGTTGCCCGCGTAAGCTGAGTTATTGGTGCTTTGATAATGTTGTAGCCTTCAACTGAACCATCACCAAGCGGATCTTCAACAAATCCGGCTTTTTTGTAGTGCTTGTTATCGAAATTATCAATGTCGATAATAATGGTGGCACCTGGTTTGACCCATTTCAGGTTAGACTTTAAGGCTGCGGGATTCATCGCAACCAAAACATCAGCCAGATCGCCCGGCGTTTCAATGTCCTTTGTGCCGATTCGTACCTGAAATCCGGATACACCGGCCAGGGTACCTTGTGGCGCCCTGATTTCTGACGGGAAATCAGGAAAGGTTGACAGATCATTACCCAAAGAAGCTGAGGCATCAGAAAACTGGGTGCCCGTTAGCTGCATTCCGTCACCGGAGTCACCGGCAAACTTTACAACTACTTCTTCGCGTTCAATTACTTTTCCGTTTTTACTCATGACAGTATAACGTGTTTGTTAAAATACAATTTTATACAGCAAAATTAAAGAGTTTCAAACAATAGCATGCAGTTTTTTATTATTTTTTTTATAAAGATAAAAATCTTTAAAATCCACTAATATTAGCCCGTCTGGCTGCATGGAGACCACTGGCAAATAAAATGTTTTGTAAAACATGTTTAAAGTCATCTGAAAAACTGCCTGTTATGTACCTGTCTTGTCAAATTCCTTACTGATTTATGACCTTTGAGTTCCTGAAAAACCAATGTCCTTATTTTTCTCTGAAATTGTTTCTCCTGTAAAAATTCATGGTTTTAGAAATACCTGTTTTAACAAAGCCCTTCGTTTTTTTCAAACATACCGGCTGCGCATTCACATCAATGCATTTTCCCTGAAACAAACAGGCATTTTTTCACATCCTCACATTTGCATAGCTCTATGCAATACCAGCACAACAACAGGAATTTGTTCCCTGCGGTTCCCGGAGCTTCTTAGCGGACCTCTGCGGCACTTATTTTTGGAGAAGCAACAAGCCAGATGCTAAGCTTGTGATGAAAAGTTGTGCAGAGCAGGGCTAAGGATGTTTATGAATAGTAAAAAAGTGATGCTTTTTCGCAATCAATGTGCTTTTATTGCGTTGCGGCATGAAACCGGACATCATCGCTGCCGCCGGGCAAACTCCAACCAAACAAGTCCGGTTGAGAAACCAGCGACCGTGTATAGCCCTGCTGCTGTGCTATGGCTTATGCGATAAGAGACTGCTTTTGGCACCATTTTTGGTCAAAAATGGCGCCAAAAGCTTA
>JBKGYK010000078.1:0-13433 GCA_046546095.1 Bacteroidales bacterium | reverse complement strand
GGCTCCTACAGGAGCATATTTGCTGGTCGGGGTGGCCGGATTTGAACCGACGACCTCTTCGTCCCGAACGAAGCGCGCTACCGGGCTGCGCTACACCCCGCAAATTTGTGTTTGCAAAGATATAAATACCTTTTAAAAAAATAAATCTGCTTAAGAATATTTTTGGGTCAATTCTATCCGTTTTCGCTGAGTTGTTCAAGCTTTTTGCGATTGAGTATACTCATTTTTCCATTTTTTTCGTAAATAATACCATCCTGTTTGAGAGATTGTATGGTTCTGATCACGCTCATCATCGCCATCCCGCTAAAATTACCCATATCCCTGCGAGACAGATGCAGAGGAAATTCATCACTTTTGTATACATCATTGGCAAGATAGAGAATCACATCGGCCACCCTCCCATTCATCTGTTTTTGATTGAGGCTGCTGATCCGGTCATACAAATGATGATTGTTGTTATTCAGGTTCTGAACAACCGCGGCAGCAAAATTCCCATCACTTTTTACAAGGGATTCAATAACCTCCCTGTTGATATCATAGATTTCAGTATCGGATAAAGCAATTACGGAATACTTTGCAACGCTGTCACCAAACAAGCCACTCATACAAATCATTCTGTCAGCCGGTACCACATCCAGAATTACAGCACCTGTCTCTGTTTCAAATTCCAGTTTAACAATACCGGATTTCACAAACATCATATGTTTAATGGTAACACCTTGCTTTACCAGGGTTTCTCCTTTTTTAAAGCAGATTTCGTTTTTCTTAATACTGCTGATTTCCGTGCTCTTGCCAACAACTCTCTTCAGGGCATCAAATGTACTCAGGCAATCCATATTCAAGTTCTAATGTTTATCGCAAAACTAACAATAATATCAGACATATATCTATTTGAGGCAATATTTTTGTTTAATCAACATATTTTAAATATCTTTTCGGAATACATTATCTATCGTTATTTATTTAACAGATTTAGACAGCAGTATTTGTATTTTTGTTTCGAACAGTTTTAAACACATGCTATGAAGTTAAAATCTTTTGTGGTTTCCTTTATCATTCTCATGCTGATCTGGCTCTTGCTCACCGGCACCTTTGATGCTGCAATGTTAATAACAGGCGGGATAAGTGCAGCCATTATTTCGCTGGTTCTTTGCAGTCGATGTACTGTATTTAAAGGGCTAAAACTCAAGCCGGCTGCATTTTTTTACACCATAGTTTATCTCTTTGTCTTTTTGTTTGAGTTAATACGCTCCAATCTGGATGTTGCGCGCCGTGTACTTTCACCATCCCTGCCAATCAATCCCGGCATCGTCAATGTCAAGACAAAACTACAATCTCCCATGGCACGAATGATTCTCACCAATTCGATTACCCTGACACCAGGGACACTGACAGTGGACATAATCGATGATACTATCTATATCCATTGGATAGATGTGAGTTCTGAAGACCGTGAAGAAGCCACACGAAAAATTGTTGACCGTTTTGAAAACATCATAAGCAAAATATATGATTAACACAATATTATTACTATCACTTGGATTCATTGGTCTGGCAATGCTCCTGACCCTTTTCCGCTTCATCAAAGGCCCATCTGTCAGTGACAGGGTGGTATCTTTCGATCTGCTTACCATCTCCTCTTTAGCCCTGATTTCTATTCTGGCACTGAATTTTGGTCGTGTCATTTATATGGATGTGGCATTGGTGTATGGTTTATTGAGTTTTTTAGGCGTCATCATTGTCGCCCGGTATTTAGAAAAAGGCATATAAATTATGGAAACACTTCAAACAATTGGTGCATTTGTGGTACTGGCCGGATCAATATTCATTTTCCTTGGAGCCCTTGGACTGGTACGCATGCCGGATGTTTACAACCGTATTCAGGCCGGCACCAAAGCATCCACCCTTGGCACACTACTAACTCTCGTTGGCTTGATCATGATTGTACCTGCCTGGTGGAATAAGTTTTTACTGCTGGCGATTTTTATCATCATTACCAATCCGGTATCATCCCATGTTCTGGCCAGGGCCAGTCATACAGCAAAAATTCGTCTGTCCGCCAAAACGGTAACAGACCATTACAAGACCTACAAAAAAGAAAAGGAGGATAAAAACAATGGATCCGAATCTTAACATCATCATTGCCATTATACTTGGTATTATTATCCTGGTATTTGCCGCCATGGCGATCTATCACAAAAAGCTCAGCATCGCCATTATTTCTGCCGGTGCTGTTTCCCTTCTGGCCTCCATCATGTATTTGCTGCTTGCCGCGCCGGATGTAGCCATGACAGAAGCCTCTATCGGTTCAGGCCTGAGTGTGATCATATTTTTTTATGCATTAAGTAAAATCCGTAAACATCATGATTAGAAAACTTCTGATTTTTGCATTGATAGCCGGTGCCGGGGTCATGTTCTGGTACGGAGTATCAGACTTCGAAGTGAAGGAAGAACTCAATCCTGTTGCCTCTTTTTATGCCAATGAAGGTTTTAAGGATACAGGTTCTGCCAACATTGTCACTGCTGTACTGGTAAGATACCGTGGACTGGATACCCTGGGCGAAGTAAGCATTTTATTTCTGACAGCCAGCATTCTCGGATTTTTCCTGATCAAAGGAAAAAACAAAGAAACCTTCCGGGATTCAAGTGAGATACTAAAAACTGCTTCCCGATTGCTGGAACCCATTATCATGATTGCCGGTGTCTATGTGTTCATAAACGGACACCTAAGTCCCGGAGGAGGCTTTCAGGGTGGTGCTATTCTGGCATCAGCTCTGATTCTGGCATATTTAGCCAATCCTGCAGACGGCATCAGCGAACGTATTCTTAAAATCACAGAATCCTTTTCCGGACTCAGTTTTGTAATTATTGGGGTACTGGGCATCATTTTCGCTGCCGGATTTCTGGACACCTCCCTCCTGCCCGCCGGTAGCCCTGGACACCTGATAAGTGCCGGAGTAATTCCAATTATTTACATTTTTATTGGATTGAAAGTAGGCGCCGAGCTTGCCGGCATTGTTACCAATTTAAAACACGCACCTAAAACCGATTCAGAATGATAGCACTGGAATACATCACATTGGGTACAGGCATTCTGCTCATGCTTATGGGTCTATGGGGCCTGACAACGCAGAAAAACCTCATGAAAATCGTCATCAGTTTTGCCCTGATTAATACAGGAATACACATTCTGATGGTGAGTATCGGTCATGTAAAAAACAGAACTGCTCCGATTGCAGATGAAGCTGTTGCAAAGGCAGAACTCGCAGATAAAGTGGTTGATCCCATCCCACAGGCACTGGTACTTACTGCCATTGTCATCGGCCTGGGGATTACCGCCCTTATGCTGACCTTTGTAGTCAGAATGGCCAAAGACAAAAATTCACTGAATGTTTCAAACTTTAAATCACTGAAATGGTAGCACCGATTTATATTGTAGCAATAGCACTTGGCGTAGCTTTCAGCCTTGGTTTTTTTGGCAAACGAAGTGCCGGATTTGCCTCAGGATTGTTTTACGCCGCGCTGGCCGCCATTGGTTTCATTTCCGCTCAGTGGCTTACCGGATTTCTGTTTAACCAACAAACCACCACAGAAGTTTTTACCGCCGGATTCAAAGCTCCTTTTACCATCAGTCTGCAAATGGGCTTAACAGAGGCTGTAATCACAAGTATGATCAATCTTGCAGGTCTCTTTGGCGCAATTTTCTTTGCAGATCAGCTAAAAAAATACGGAGCCAATCTGATGATAAGCTTCCTCCTGCTGATCATGGGATTAAATGTCATTGTTATGACACGCGATATTTTCAACCTCTTTGTGTTTTTGGAAATCGCAAGCATTGCAATGGCTGGTATGGCACTGGTAACGAGAGAAGAAAAATCTGTACAGGCCGGTTTTAAATACCTGATTGCCACAGCCATAATCTCAGCACTTTTACTTGTAGGCATCATTCTTACCTATAACTATGGGGAATCTCTTTACATCAATGACCTGCTGGCAGCCAACCTGACAGGCATCAAAGCAGGAGCTACAGCCATTTTTCTAATTCTGATGCCTGTGATTCTGGAGCTCAAGCCATTCCCCGCAAACGGCTGGGGCCTGGATATGTATCAGGCTACCCATCCGGTTGTTGGTTCTCTGTTAAGTGCCGCATCGGCAACTGCCTCCCTTTTTGTACTGTATAAACTGGCCCCCCTTGGTGGGGAAACCGGCATGCAGGTAATTGCAGTACTCGGTGGTCTGACTTTTGTTGCTTCCAATCTGATGGGATTGAAACAGTCTCATGCAGGCAGAATGCTGGGATACTCATCCATCGCACAAACCGGTTTGGTAATGATGGTGATTGGTTTGCAAGCAGTTTTGGGAGAATACACATTGTTGATAGGTTTCAGCATATTGCTCACGCATTTCCTGGCAAAAGCCGGATTGTTCTGGCTCAGAGGCATACTCAAAACAGATAAGCTGAAAAGCTGGGGCAAACTAAGAAACACACCCCTTTTGCTTTTTGTTTTCGTGCTTTTCATTGTAGCCCTGACAGGTTTTCCGCCATTCCCCTCATTTTTCGGAAAATGGGAGCTTGTGATGCAACTCGCCAATAGCGGACATGCCTGGTGGATTGCATTTCTTTTGCCAGGCTCACTGCTTGAAGCTGTTTACCTGTTCCGCTGGCTTGGATACAGCCTGAAAATAAAATCAGAAGATAGAATCAAACAGAAAGTCCACCAGCTCATACCCGTATACACATTCGCGGCATTGCTGTTGACTACCGTATATTTTTACCTGAATCATTTCTACCCCGACAGCATGCTGCAATATTTGCCACTGGCTTTTGTTGCTTTGATGTTTGTGCTGGAATTTCTGCCGGCACGCCTTAAAAACATCCTTGCCATTGCCGGAATGGGTGCCTATACCTGGCTACTCACAGACCAGTATTTGGGTGAAGACAACCTCAGATTCTTTTTTGCCCTGATTTTCCTTGTCGGCGGCATCCTTACCATGATTCCCGGATTCAGAGAAAAAGGTAAACGTGTTGGATTTTATCCTGCTGCTGTGATGATGTATGCAGGCCTGGGCATGTTGATCACCGCCACTGATCTCCTGCAGTTTTTTATTGCCTGGGAAATCATGACACTTGGCTCTTACCTGCTGATTATCCGCGGTAAGCGTTCAATAAAACATGCATTTTCTTACATGCTCTTTTCACTGGGAGGGGCTTTTGCCATGCTGGCCGGATTTGGCTTTGCACAAGCCGGCAACCCGGGCATCGGACTGGATGTATTGGCAAACATGAGCTACCTTCCCGGCCTTACCGCTGTCTTGCTCGCCATAGGTTTCATGACCAAAACGGCAGCACTTGGACTGCACATCTGGTTGCCCGGCGCTCATGCCGAAGCAGAATCAGATGTTTCGCCCATGGTTTCAGCCATTCTGCTAAAAGCCGGTGTTTTTGGCCTGCTGCTGCTCTTCATTGGCATGGGAGCTGAAGCTGCTGGAGGACATCCCCTGGTGATTGCCCTTGGCTGGCTGGGTGCATTATCTGCCTTTGTTGGTAATCTGGCGGCTTCGTTTCAGGAAGATGCAAAAAAACTACTTGCCTACTCCAGTATCGGTCAACTGGGTTATATTTTATTTGCTTTCTCCATGATGACACATCTGGGCTGGCTCGCCGGATTGACATACGTTGCCGGACACGCATCATACAAGGCCATTCTCTTTTTGGGCATTGGCGCTGTGGTTATCCGCACAGGCACACACAACATGTATCAGATGGGTGGATTGATAAAAAAGATGCCTTTGACTTTCATCGGTGTTTTGTTTGCAATCATCACACTGGCGGGGATTCCTCCCCTTGTAGGATTTGCCGGCAAATGGCTATTTTACAACGCTGTTATCATGAAAGGCTGGTACCTGCAGGGAACCATCGTGTTTACAGCAGGAATCATTGCCTTCCTTTATAGTTTCAGAATATTGTATTCCGTATTCCTTGGCCATCTGAAAGATCAGCACAGGAAAGTCAAAGAGGCCCCTGTCTCTTACCTGATTCCAATGTTCATCCTGATGGCCGGAATCATGCTGTTCTCATTTAAACCCGAGCTGATACTGCAACCTCTCGGCAATATGATATCCGGATTTTTCCCTTCAAACACACTTGACTGGGATGGTGGTACTGCCCTTACTTCACTCGGTTACTGGAATGGCTGGCAGGTTGGTGTCATCATCATGATCATGTTTGCGATAATTACCGGATGGCTGCTGCTCACAAGCCGAAAGGCCAAAAAAGTGGGACAGTTTAACATTGTTTATGCTGCCGAACGGCCCGAAAGGCCTGAAACCACACACATGGCATACAACATGTTTGCAGGATACAATAAAGCAGTAGGGTTTCTTGCAGCACCCGGCATCACCAATATCTGGCGAGGAATTGATGCGTTCTTTCATGATCTGGGAGATAGTTTACGCAAAATATACTCTGGCAATGCACAGAGCTATCTCATTCACATACTGGCATACACAGTAATTGTATTTATGATTATAAATTTTGGTATCTGATGGAAAATATAGTTGCAAAATTATTATGGACTTTACTGGGCTTGTTTATCGTCCTGAATTGGGGGATGCTCAAAACTGCCCTGATACGAAAAATTGTGGCCAGGGTTGGCAAGCGCTATGGTATCCGCTGGTATCAACCCTGGATCAATTTATTCAAACTGTACGGCACCCGTTCGCAGATATCACATGGCGTGATGTTTTACCTGGGGCCGGTATTCAGACTTGGCGGAGGTGTAGGATTATTTTTGTTTATGCCCCTGATTTTCGATAATCCGCACTGGAGCAATTTTTCCTTTGCCGGGGATTTAATCCTCATCCTGTATTTCAAGTTTTTCGGTATGCTGGGCATGGCACTCGGAGCCGGAGAAGGTGGCCACCCCTACTCTGCCATTGGCGTTAGCCGCGGATTGTCACAATACACAGCCGTAGAATTGCCCTTTACTCTGGGAATCATTGCGCTGGCTGTACAGTACGACACACTTAGCCTCACCGAAATGGTAGCGGCTCAGCAGGGAGGCATTGCCAACTGGGCGATTGTTACCAATCCATTTGCCGGAGCAGCATTGCTTTTCTCCATGCTTGGGATTTTTATGCATTCACCATTTGATCTGGTAAAAGCGCCCACAGAAATACCCATTGGCCCGCCTACGGAATATCATGCTTCCTACCTTGGAGTGCTGAGAACCAATGCAGCAATTCTGCATATTACAGAAGCCGTACTTTTCATGAATCTGCTCTTTGGCGGTGCCAACAACTGGATAGAACTGATTATAAAAACATTTTTCATTTATTTCATTACCGTATTCATCGGTGTGGTATTTCCACGTTTCAGAATCGAACAATCGGTTCGGTTTTTCCTGGGCGTACCTTTGATACTCGGCATCATTGCTGTCATCCTAATAATGTAAACTATGGCTGAAGAAAGAAACGATAAACATATGGACAAAACACCTGAAAACAAACAGGACAAGTTCAAAAAGCCTTACGACGAAAAACGCGTAGTAAAAACGCCGGATGGAGAGATGATTGAAATCGATCCGCTGAAAGACTATTTCATCCATGACAAGCCCGAATCTCATGATCCCCGCAGCAGGGTAATCGAAAAGTTTCTGAACTGGGCTCGTTCTGAATCACTTTGGATTCTGGGTTTTGGAACAGGCTGTGGCTCCATTGAAATGCCTCCGCTCACCACCCCCAGGTTTGATGCGTTCCGCTTTGGTATCGCTATGCGGCCAACACCCCGGCAATCCAATGTGCTAATTATTTCAGGGTATCTTTCGGTAAAAACACTCAAACGCGCCATTCGCTCCTATGAGCAAATGCAAAACCCAAAATATGTTGTAGCACTGGGCAGTTGCACCATCAATGGTGGCATGTATTTCGATTCGTACAATACCATCAACCGGGTGGATAAATACCTGCCTGTGGATGTGTACATCGCGGGCTGTATGCCTCGGCCGGAAGCTCTGATTGCCGGTTTCAACAAACTCAAACAACGCATCAAGGAAGGAAAAGCCGAGGGAGCAAACGAATACGCTGAAAATTTTGATTTTTACAAAAAGAATCAGAAGCAAATCATAAAAGACTGGAATATGCCGGATTACAACTGGTAATATAAATTCAAATCAATATGAAAGAAACAATTGATCTCATAAAAAAACAATTCAACACCATTGGGTCAAAGCATGACCCGTATAACCTGTCCTGGGTACATGTCGACAAAAACGATGTGGTTCCTGTGCTTTCGCTGATGAAGCATCAGTTGGGCTTTACACATTTTGTGTTATTAACAGTGGTTGACTGGATTGAAGATGGTGAATTTCAGATGAATTACCTGCTGACAAATCATGAGAAACATGAAGATCTGGCCATTCGATGCTACATCCCACGTGAAAATGCAGAAATGGAAACTGCGCATCATCTTTGGCAGCATATTTCAACATTCCAGCGGGAAATAAAGGAAATGTTCGGTATAGATTTCCCCGGCAGTCCACGTGTGGATGAGAGCTTTATTCTGGAAGGCTGGGATGGCACACCACCCATGCGAAGAGAATTTGACACAAAAAAATATTCAGAGGAAACTTACTTCCCCAGGCCACGTCCTGAAAGCAAAGATCCTCAGGAACATATGAAACAAAAACTGTATCCGGATGAAGAATAAACTGTTTAATATAAACCCAGACAGAAGCAAATACCCTGCTCACGGACCCGATGGCAAACCGGAAATAGATCTGTCATCCGGTAAGTTTGTCAAAATATGGCAAGGGCCAAACCATCCCGGTGTAACCGGTAATATGTCTCTTGAGCTCACTGTTTCAGGAGATGAAATTGTGGATGCCAAAACGCATGTGGGCTACCTTCACCGTGGATTCGAAAAACTATTCGAAAGGCGCAAATACATGCAGTGTTTCCCTACCTGCGTCCGTATATGCGTACCTGAATCCGACAGCAATGAATACTGCTTAGCAGAAGCCACAGAAAAATTATCAGGTATAGAAGCTCCGGACAGGGCCAAATGGCTGCGAATGCTGGCACTGGAAATGTCGCGTCTGCAGATGCTGCTCAGGGTTGTACCCGGACAGGGTGGCACAATGGGCCTTGGCATTGGCGTGCAGTGGGGTATGTACCTGCGTGATTTAATTCTGGACCGTTTCGAGGAGCTTTCCGGTGGTCGGATTTATCACATGTATATCCTTCCCGGTGGTGTGAGAGGAGGTTTGCCCGATGGATTTGCAGCAAGACTGGAAGAAAACCTCAAAGAAATTGATGACTTTGTTCACCGGATTGATAATGTTATGTACAGCAATGCCGTGTTTAAAAAACGTGCCATTGGAATGGGTTATCTTGACCCTTCATGGATAGATGAATTCGGAGTTGTCGGGCCCAATGCACGGGCTGCAGGCTATAAGCGCGATGTAAGAAAAGACAGTCCTTACCTGTTTTACAATCAACTTGACTGGGAGGTGCCAGTAATGCAGGATTCTGACATATACACACGTTCACGCATCCGCTGGATGGATCTGCAGGTTACCGTTGATCTTATCCGTCAGATTCTTACTAAAATCCCGGCTAAAGGAGACGTAAAAGCCAAAACACCCAATGCTTTGCACTGGAAAATACCTGCAGGTCAGACATACGTAAAATCCGAATCATCACGTGGTGAATATGGATACTATATGGTCTCAGATGGTAGCGATAAACCCAGAAGAATTCATGTTCGTGGTCCGAGTTATTCTCATGCCGTTTCACTGCTGGAACGCATGTTGATTAACGCAAATATTGCTGACGTGGGTGCGATAATGGTGTCGTTACAGACATGTCCGCCGGAGATTGAGAGGTAATGGGAGTTATTGGTCACTGGTCACTGGTCACTGGTCACTGGTCACTGGTCACTGGTCACTGGTCACTGGTTGTTAGGTTGCTGGTGACAGGCACAAAGAATAAAATTTTGATAATTAAGTTTATAAGAAAAGGAAAGAAAATGAAACATTACAAGATAAAACAAATCATCATTTTTGATTAACCTAAAACTGGAAATCATGGATATTGAAGACCTTGAAGTTTATCAACTGGCGATGAAATATGCTGAAGAAGTTTACGCTATTGTCATTAAATGGGATTCGTTTAATAAATATAGCCTTGGACAACAATGGATAGATGCAGCAGATTCAATAGGAGCAAATATTTCAGAAGGTTTTGGAAGATATCACTATAAAGATAACAAGCGATTCTGCTATTTTTCAAGAGGCTCTTTGTCAGAATGCAAAACATGGTGTACAAAAGCTTATAACCGGAATTTAATAAGTGAGGAAATCTTTATTAAACTAAAAAATGATAAGGTATTAATTTATAAAAAATTAAACAGCTATATTAATTCTATCGGAAGAAAAATGTTACCTTAAAAATTAATTATCTATGGCGCAACCAAATGACCAAATGAGAGATGACAGATGACCAGTGACCAGTGACCAATGACCAGTGACCAGTGACCATTGACCATTGACCAATAATCAAAACATCAAAAATAAAAACAAATTTTAACAGTAATAAATTTAATATCATAGAATAAAAACATAAAAACATGTCCCTAAAAGATATCATAAAACCCTTCTCCGCATGGAGTAATGTCCTGAAAGACCCGGTAACGGTTAAAGACCCGCTGAACGACAGGCCCGGAGCGCCACGGTACAGAGGCTTTCACCAGAACGATGTGGAAAAATGCATAGGTTGTGGTGCCTGCTCTGACATTTGCGAAAACGAAGCAATCAGTCTGGTGCCGGTTGAAAGCATTGAAACTACCGATGGTGACAGCGGACTCCGTCCTATGGTAGATTACGGTCGCTGCTGCTGGTGTGCCCTTTGTGTGGATATCTGCTCCACAGATTCGCTAAAACTGTCAAACGAATACACCTGGGTAGACGAAGACCCCGAAGTGTTCAAATTCATTCCCGGAATAGACAAAAAACCATGGGATGACAACGAACTCGGCTGGACACGTCCAGGTGATAATTACGATTTCAATGAACTCGATCGCACACACATGCCCGAACTCTCGCCCGAAGACAGGGATAAAAGTTTTGTGGAAATTGTTCAGGGATATTCCAAAGAAGAGGCAGAAAAAGAAGCTGTCCGCTGCATCGAATGTGGCTTATGTACCGCAACCTGCCCTGCACACATGGGTATTCCCGAGTACATCGCAGCCATACGCGAAGATGATATTGAAGCCGGATTTAAAAAGCTTTACGAAACAAACCCACTGCCGGAGATTTGTGGCCGCATCTGCACTCATAAATGCGAAACCGTCTGCGCCATGGGGCATCGTGGCGACCCAATCTCCATACGCTGGCTGAAGCGCTACATTGCCGATCAGGTGGAAAGCGACGAATACAAACAGGTACTTGAACTTGACAGCATAGAAAACAAAGACAGCAAAGTGGCCATCGTGGGTGCAGGCCCGGCCGGATTATCAGCAGCTTACTACCTGCGAAACATGGGCTACCAGGTGAAAATATTTGAAGCCCTGCCACAGGCCGGAGGTATGATGCGCTACGGTATACCGGAATACCGCCTCCCCTACGATCAGCTTGACAAAGACATCAACTTCATCCTTGAGCTGGGTGCAGAAATTCAGTACAACACCCGAATCGGGAAAGACATCACGATGGAAAGTCTGCAGAATGATTACGATGCTGTGTTTGCAGCTACCGGTCTGCACGACGGCCGCAGCACCCGCATCCCGGGAACGGATCACGAAGATTCCTACCAGGCTGCCGACCTGCTGCGCGATATCACCATGGGCAAAGAGGTCCCCGTAAAGGAACGCATTGTTGTCATCGGTGGTGGTAACGTTGCCATGGACATCACCCGCTCCATGGCACGCCTGCAAAATCAGAAATTCGGTAAGGTACAGGTCATCACCACCTCACTGGAATCTGAAGACATCATGCCGGCCGACCGCGAAGAAATTATAGAAGCACGCGAGGAAAAAGCCGACATCAGACCGGGATGGGGCCCCACAGAAATTGTCATTGAAGATGGCAAGATAAAAGGCCTGACGGTGCAGAAATGCCTATCCGTGTTCAACGAAGAAGGTAAATTCTCACCCGAATTTGACAATGAAGATACCGATTTCTTCCCCGGCGATATGGTGATTGAGTCCATCGGGCAGGGCGCCAACCTCTCCTACCTTACCGAAGACATCAAGGCCGGTCTCGAATACACCGAACGCGGACGAATTAAGGTAAACAAAAACTTCCAGTCGGCTGTTGACTGGTTGTTTATCGGTGGTGATATCATCGAAGGTCCTGATGTGATTCACGGCATTGCCAATGGTCACAAAGCCGCAATTGGCATTGACAATTTCATCCAAAACAAGAACAAATAAAACCAGACATTATGGCAAATCTGACAACACAATACATGGGCATGGAGCTAAAATCTCCCATCATTGCCGGATCATCGGGAATGACAGACAAAGTGGATAAAATAAAAAAACTTGCTGATGCAGGTGCAGGAGCGGTTGTACTGAAATCTCTGTTTGAAGAGCAAATTCAGATGGAGGTAGATGCACAGGCTGTCAACAACATGTACGGCAATTATGATGATGTGGAAAATCATGTATCCTTTTATACCCGCAAGCACAATCTGGATGAGTACCTGAAACTCATCAAAGATGCCAAAGCCGCAGTTGACATTCCAGTGATTGCCAGCATCAACTGCATTTCCGCAGGCGAATGGACAAGCTTTGCCAAAAAAATCGAGGACGCCGGTGCAGATGGGATTGAGCTTAATATTTTTGTACTCCCCTCCGATCCGGAACAGGAAGCAGATAAGCTGGTGAAGAATTATCATCAGATTGTACAGGAAGTCAGCAATGCCTGTGATTTGCCTCTGGCTGTAAAAACAAGCTATTATTTCACATCACTCAGTCGCCGAATGGTAAAACTTTCCAATGAGCCACAGGTAAAATCCCTCGTTCTATTCAATCGTTTTTACAATCCCGATGTGGATTTGGAAAATGAGGAAGTTAAAAGTGGCCATATATATTCTGTTCCTGAAGAAAATGCCATGTGCCTGCGCTGGGTGGGTGCATTGTACGGCAAAGTGGGCAGCGATCTGGCTGCTTCTCATGGCATACATGATGGTGAAGCGGTATTGAAAAACCTGCTGGTTGGTGCCAGCGCCGTGCAGGTTGCTTCAGTCTTGTACAAAAAAGGCCCGTTTGAAATCAAATCCATGCTGGATACCATAAACAAATGGATGGATGACAAAGGCTATGACAAGCTGGAAGATATCATCGGCAAACTCGCCCAGACCAACATTAAGCGACCCATGATCTATGAGCGGGCTCAGTTTATGAAATACTATTCGGAGCATCGGTAGGGTTG
>JBKGYK010000077.1:0-13444 GCA_046546095.1 Bacteroidales bacterium | reverse complement strand
GCGGTATAAACACCGGCGTCTGGTGTGGTGGCCGGGTTGTCAAAGCTGAATGTGCCCGCAACATCTGCCGTACCGCCGGAGAGTACTGAGGCCGACAAGGCTTCACCGTATGTGATGCCGGAAGCTGTTGGCCAGTCACTGACGGTTGGATCCAATGGATTGACATTCACATCCGTATTACCGCTGATGCTGTTGTAATTTGTCGCATCATCGGGTGTGAAAGTTACCGCTGCAGAGTAGATGCCGACATCGGGTGTTGTGGCGGGATTATCAAAACTGAACGTTCCGGACACATCTGTCGATCCACCGGAAAGTACAGACGCACTCAGTGAATCGCCCCAGTTGATATCGCTGGCAGTTGGCCAGTCTGAAACTACCGGATCAGCTTTGCTGACAAGCACAGAAACACTACCTGGAACCGTGGTGTAATTGGTGTTATCGTCTGGTGTGAAAGTGACATCGGCCGTATAAGTGCCTGCATTTGGTGTGGTGGCCGGGTTGTCAAAGCTGAATGTGCCCGCAACATCTGCCGTACCGCCGGAGAGTACCGAGGCCGACAGTGCTTCTCCGTATGTGATACCGGAAGCCGTGGGCCAGTCAGATACTGTGGGTGTGATTTGATTAACCGTGACATCAACTGTGCCGGAGACAGTGTTGTAATTTACATTATCATCCGGTGTAAAGGTGACGGAAGCAGAATTGGTGCCTGCATCCGGCGTAGTTGCCGGATTGTCAAAAGTAAAGCTGCCTGTAACCGATGCAGAGCCTCCGCTCAAAACCGACGCCGAGAGACTTTGTCCGTAGTCAATTGCTGAGGCTGCCGGCCAGTCGGTAACCGTAGGTGTAGCCTGATTGACAGTTACATTTACCGTTCCGCTTACTGTATTGTAATTGCTGGTTTCGTCTGCTGTAAATGTTACTTCGGCAGTGTATGTTCCGACAGACGGTGTGGTTGAGGGGTTGTCGAAGGTGAAACTGCCGCTCGTGCTTGCCACACCACCGGACAATACAGATTCATTCAGGCTTTGGCCATAGGAAATGTCTGAAGCGGTTGGCCAGGTGGAAATCACCGGTGTGGCTACAAGGACATTAACGGTTGTCGTGCCAGACATGGTGCTGTAGGTAGCCGGATCATCCGGAGTAAATGTTACCTGTGCGGTATACGTGCCGGCATCCGGAATGTGAGTGGGGTTGCTGAAACTGAATGTTCCCGGAACTGATGCTACACCACCGGAAAGGGTGGAATTGCTCAGCATGTCTTCGTAGGTAATGTCAGATGCTGTTGGCCAGGATGAGATGACAGGATCAATCAGATCAATGGCCATATTTTCATAAAAGGAAATTTTGTCTGCAACATCCACGCCAAGGAAAAAGTCCATATCTCCATCATTATCAATGTCTGTAGGAACAGCGCTCAGCATGTTGGGAACGTTTTCCAGGAAATAGGTCTGAGTGAAGTTTTCATTGCCATCATTCACCAAAATCCCCGCATTGAAATCATTTGTATTTGTAAAACCAAAATAATTACCATAAAAGAAAATGTCGGTATCTCCGTCGTTGCCTGCATCGCACAATTCAAATTCCACATCACGGTATTCGCTCATTGGGATTGTGTTTTCTGTGAATGTCAGATCGCCATTGCTTTTAAACCAGACAATGTCGTTATCATCATCATTGCGACAGACAAAGTCCATCAGTCCGTCGCCATCCACATCGCCTTTGCGGATGGTTTCTGCTTTGAAGGAAGCGGGTTGGCTGATGGTGAAATAAGCTGCTGAATCATGGTTTTTTATGACCATCAGGCCTTCAGACCCATAGGGGCCGTCGGCAACAACAATGTCTGTGTTTCCGTCACCGTCGAAATCGTGCGTGATAACTTCACCCATCATGTTCAGGTCATCCTCAATTGTTATGGGGTTACTGAATGTTCCATCCCCGTTATTTTTGATCCAGAAAATGCCTTTGGGGTTGTATGACGAGATTGAAGTGCCTGTAATTACAAAATCCTTGATCCCGTCGTTGTCGAGGTCAGCAATTGAGAAATAGGACGGATTGTCAATCTGAGATGCAAGGGATGTGATTTGATATTCGGTGAAATTCTGGTTACCATCATTGTAAAAAATGCAAAAATCATCATTACCGGAAGATGTGATGATGATATCCAGATCACCGTCTTCGTCGATGTCCTCCACCTCTAACTGCTTTGGGTTATCCAGATTGGATGCGATGAAATGCTGATCATAACTGCCGTCTGATTTATTTTTCAGCCAGATGAGTTCAGTATCGCTGCCAATAGAAACAATGTCCGGATCGCCGTCCTGATCCAGATCTACACGTCGCATAGACTCAGGTTGTGATACGTTGGTTGCCAGTTTGTTCAGTGTGAAATCAAAATTTTCTTCATTGGCGAAGAAACCTACTTCATCCCGTGAGGCAGATGTGTAGGCGAATTCCATGTAGTTGTCCTGATTCAGGTCAATGGGAACAATGCCATGGCTGCTAACATCCATATCGTAATTCCACATTTCTGTAAAACTCATAGAAGGTCCGGGATTGCTACCCTGCATCACATAAAGATCATAATTGCCTGAATCTTCATATTTCCATGCAATGTCCATGATGCCGTCGTTGTTGAAATCTTCTGCAGTAGCTTCATAGACATGTTCACCGTTAAGGATGTTATGTCTGGTGGTGCAGTTTTCCAGCCAGTAAAGTTCATCCTGCATATTATCGGCAATGAGCAGGTCGCCGGTTCCGTTGTTGTCCAAATCCACAAACTGTGCATCAGAGACATGTATATCACCGGTTATCTCGTATATCTGTGTCTCGGTAAAGGTATTGGAACCATCATTTACCATGATGGCCAGCTCTTCTGTGGAAAATGGGCTGTAATTGGTTTTTGACAGAAAATCAATATCTCCGTCATTTTCATAATCAAATGCGTATATATCGCTGCCAAAGTCTACCCGGTCAACTTGTTCCGTAGTATAGCCGGTGCCGGTGTTGTTTAGCAGATGAATATTCTGAAAGCCTCCATCGTAGCGTGAAATCAGGAAATCTGTATCACCATCGTTATCCATATCGCCTGCATACATATGTCTCAGATCCAATACAGTATCGGTAATAAGTTGGTAGGTGAAATTTTCACTGCCATCGTTTTCCAGCCAGAATACCCGGTTAGAGTACCTGCTGATTCCGGCAATATCAATATCGCCATCGCCGTCAAAATCCAGTACCTCAATATCAAACACGGTGGCTGTATCCAATATGTTTTCGACCTCATAATCGGAGCCGTTTGTGTTGCTAAACCAGGATATACCACCAACACCGCACACAACCAGGTCATCGTAGCTGTTGTTGTCAAGATCGGATTTTTTGATGTCATAAGGGTCTGTGAAATTCTTTGTGAGAATTGTTTCATCTACGGGTTGAGCTGCTACAATACCTGCAGTCAGGATGAAAATGAGGGTACATATTTTTTTCATGTTTATGCATTTAGTTTTCCAGTGATAGCATAAATTGTGCCGATATTAAATTTACGGTAAATGTAAACGTGGTTGACAACATATATGCACTGTAAAAGTACGGAAAAGATGAGGGTGGCAGGATTTAAATTTCAATCATTATACCAGTAACTTTCTGTAAACTTTATTGTGTAAAAAGAAGGAGAATTTACTCCTGTTCATTCCAGGGAAATGATGTTAATGACGGATAATTCCAACTGATTGCTGCCTTGACATCATCGCCCGCAAAATTAGTATTCCGGGAGGATCAGGGTATATTTGCCATACAGTTTGTTATCCGGGAGACTGTCTTGAAGCTGTTGCTGTCCCGCATTTTCATGTTGCGAAATTTGACAAATGTACTGATATTGCCAGATAATATGATTTCTTTTGCCGGGCGGCCTGCTACTGCACAGTGGCTTTTTCATTTGTTGTGATATTTCGTATTTTTACCAAAATTTTAGTGATGAGACAATTTATCCGTTTTTTGGTCAGAAAAATACCGCGCCCCGTATTGATACGCATGTCCTATGTTTTTCGCTGGATGGTTTTGCCATTTTATCGAGGCAATAAATATGAGTGTCCGGTTTGTGGAGGTACATTCAGAAAGATGCTGCCATATGGTAATAAAGGTGATGATAACCGACTTTGTCCCCGCTGCCTTTCACTTGAGCGGCACCGTCTTCTGTGGTTGTTTTTTAAAGAAAAGACAAATCTTTTTACTGAGAGAATGCGGGTTTTGCATGTTGCCCCGGAGCAGCCGTTCTTAGAGCGTTTTAAAAAACTTGAAAATCTTGACTATACCACTGGTGACTTGTTGAGTCCCATAGCAGATGTAAAAATGGATATCATGGACATTCCTTTTGAGGATAATCATTTTGATCTTGTTATTTGCAACCACGTTCTCGAGCATGTTGAGAGTGATATCAAAGCCATGAAAGAAGTGCTGCGTGTGTTGAAGCCGGGTGGCCGGGCATTCCTTCAGGTGCCGATCAATTATCGTAATGAAGAAACCATAGAAGACCTGAGTATTACTGATCCCCGTGAAAGGGAACGCATATTCGGTCAATACGACCATGTACGATGGCATGGTCTTGATTATGCTGAAAGGCTGCGATCTGCAGGTTTTGATGTTGATGAAAACCGCTTTGTTGAAAGTTTGGGTGATGAAAAGATTGATCGGTACAGGCTCAGGAAAGAAGAAACAATTTTTGTGAGCAGAAAACCGAAACAAGCTGGCCAGGCAGAATAATTTTCAGTGTTTATGATTTTACAGGTTTGGATGCATTATTTTTCATTTTCCCTGAAAACAGTAAAGGGGCATCTTTTACGATGCCCCCTATCGAACATGCTGTTACCGTAGTACTGCATGCCTGCAGGTTACAGTTATTGTGCCTTGTTTAGCATTCAAAATTCCTGGTGGAATTTGTATTCTGCTAAACCTGATCCGGTTTTTCCGGATTTTTTCCTCCGAAGCTTTTGCCGGGCTTTTGCCCATTCCGGAAAACCTTTGTACTTACAGTGATACCTGTCAGCATTCGGGTGTTCCCGACTTCGGTTGCCGGTACATCTATCGGGGAAATGAATCCCCTGCTGATGGTCCCGGAGTGATACACCAGCTGCATCTCTGCAGTATTGGCTTCTCACCTGGTCTCAACGGAGGCGTCTTCTCATCTCCGAAGCCTCACGGCTTCGTTTCTTGTTGAAGGCCGTTTTCAGAACTTTCTTTTCCGTAGAAAAGACTCTTCTGAAAAGTCTTTCCGTATCAACAGGCTTTTATCTCTTACCTGCAACATAAATATACAACACAGCACACAGGAAATGCAAGTTTTTATTTTGTTTTTAATTAACAGGCAAATCAACTGATTGTGAATAACTTGTTAATAATATTGTGATGCTGTCAGTTCCATGCAGCAACATGTCAGGCAATTTGCTGTACATAAATCAGGATTGTTAACAAGCAGCTTATCCATAGATATTAAAAAAGTGTTGGTTTTTGCGTTTCATTATTTGGGTGAAAAAACGTCATTTTTTGCAGACCGGAATGCATTTTGGGTGCAGTTTTTGTTTCTAACAAGCATTGGTTAATAAGTTGATGCGGTATAGCTTTGCCGGAACAAAGCATTATGTATATTTGTTTGGCGTTGAAATGGTTTATAAAATATGGCACATATAGGTTTGGCACTGGCTGTTCTTTGCTCCTTCATTCCGGGGCAGGTAAATAACCAGACAGAAAGTAGAGAGAAGATGACGGCTGAATTTGAAGCTGAGGCTCCGCCTTTTGTGTTGACAGATACTGTCAGGATGGATTCAGTGGTAAATCGGATGAGCCTGGATGAAAAAATCGGACAGCTTTTTATGGTAGCAGCTTACTCCAATAAGGATAAGCAACATGAAGATTATATAGAATCATTGGTGAAGGAGCATCATATCGGTGGTTTAATATTTATGCAGGGCGGGCCTAAACGTCAGTTGCAACTGCTGGAACGTTATCAGAATGCAGCAGAAACGCCACTGATGATTGCTATGGATGCTGAGTGGGGGCCTTCCATGAGGCTTGATACAACTGTATTTTATCCCCGGCAAATGATGCTGGGTGCTATACGTGATAATCAATTGCTTTATGAGGCTGGTGCTGAATATGCCCGGCAGTTGAAAAGCCTAGGTGTACACATCAATTTTGCTCCTGTTGTGGATGTCAATGTAAATCCTGAAAATCCAGTAATAAACAGCCGCTCCTACGGCGAAGACAGGGAAGAGGTTTTTAGAAAAGCTTATTATTTCTCACGTGGGATGCAGGATAATCACGTCCTTGCAGTTGCCAAGCATTTCCCGGGACACGGTGATACTGATAAAGATTCACATAAAGCACTGCCAATTATTCCACATGACATACACAGGCTTGATTCCATAGAACTTTATCCATTCAGAAAACTTATCAACGCCGGTATTGGTGGTGTGATGGTAGCTCACCTTTTTGTTCCTGAGCTGGATCCGGTACAGGACAGGGCATCTACATTATCCCCTCAGATCGTCAATGAACTATTGATCAAGGATATGGGTTTTGACGGGCTGGTGTTTACCGATGCGCTTAACATGCACGCCGTTACCGACCACTACGAACCCGGTGAAACAGAAGTACTGGCATGTAAAGCCGGTAATGACGTGTTACTTTTCCCCCAGGATGTGCCCCGGGCGGTTGAGAGCATCAAAGCAGCAATAAATGATGGTAGTATTTCTGAAGAGGAAATTAATACACGGGTGAAAAAAATCCTTGCTGCCAAAAGCTGGATGGGACTGAAAAAGGATAGCACAGGTGAGCAGCAGGAGGAAATATACAAGTCTTTGATGTCTCCCCGGGCTAAAGCTGTACAGCGGAATATTGTTGAACATGCCATTACACTGGTGGATATGAAAGACAGTCTGCTTCCGGTAAAAAATCTGTCAGGAAAAGAAATGGCATCACTTGATCTGGGCTCTGAGCTGGTAAACAGTTTTCAGATTAGATTGAAAGATTATGCCCATATTCCCGCATATGTTTACCAGCGTGATGTCAAAAATTTTGGTAAGCAGGGGCTGATCGATGAACTTGCTGAAAAAGACATTGTTTTTGTATCACTTACGGCAACACATCGTTTGCCCACAGGAAATTTCGGTTTTGATACGGAAGAAAAGAATGTGATTACACGTTTGAGTAAACGTACCAATGTAGTATTTACCTTATTCGGGAATCCATATGCCCTGGGTGATTTTCAGGGTATTGATGATCTTGCAGGCCTGGTAGTGGCATACAATGACAGAGAAATGACACAGGATGTTTCGGCGCAGATGATTTTCGGCGGACTGGCATATCAGGGAAAGTTGCCGGTCGGCATCAACGAAAATTACCCTGCCGGAACGGGTATAATAACAGAAAAAGTCAGACTTGGATATACTTCAGTTCCTGAACAGGTAGGCATAAATTCGGCCATGTTTACAAAAGTGGACTCTCTTGTTCAGGAAGCCATTAATGAACGAGCCACTCCGGGGGCACAAATACTTGCTGCCCGGAAAGGAAAGGTTTTTTTCCATAAATGTTATGGTCATCATACCTATCAGAAAAAGCATATTGTCAGACCTGATGATATATATGATCTTGCCTCAGTTACCAAAATTGTTGCCAGTACTGTTTCCATGATGCACTTGTACGACAGGGCAGCACTTCGTCTGAATGACAGGCTTGGTGACCATCTTACCTGGCTTGACGGAAGCAATAAAGGATCATTGATGTTTAAGGACATCCTAACCCATCAGGCCAGACTAAAACCATGGATACCCTTTTATGTACCCACCATTGAGCCCGGTAGTTACCCTGATTTTTATGCTGACAGTTATTCGGAAAAAACCGATCATCAGGTTGCAGATCATATGTATGCCATTCACAGTATACGGGATAGCATCCTGCAGGATATTCTTGAATCTGAACTCCGCAGCAGGAAAGCCTATAAATACTCAGACCTGGGTTTTTATTTGATCAGGGAGTTTATTGAAGAAGAAACCGGTTACCCTCTGGATAAGTGGGTGGATTCTGTGTTCTACCAACCTTTGGGAGCTACTACCATGGGTTATAATCCACTTAGAAAGTTTCCTGCTTCGGGAATTGTACCTACAGAGAATGACCGAATTTTTCGTAAACAGATATTGCGTGGATATGTGCACGATCAGGGAGCTGCCATGCTGGGCGGTGTGTCAGGTCATGCCGGAGTATTTTCCAATGCCGGGGATCTGGCAAAGATGATGCAGATGTTGCTGAATAAAGGCAGTTATGGCGGGGAACAATTCATTCATCCGGAAACCGTTGAGCTTTTTACAAGACCTTTACAGAACCCAAGCGAAAACCGGCGTGGCCTTGGATTTGACAAACCTTCTCTGGACGATCCGGAGGATGGACCTTCCTGTGTGAGTGCTTCTCCGGAAAGCTTTGGGCATGCCGGTTTTACAGGAATCCTTGCCTGGGTCGATCCCAAAACTGATATTCTCTATGTATTTTTATCAAACCGGGTATATCCCGATATGGACAATAAAAAATTGCTCAAACTGGATACCAGAACCAATGTGCAGGACGTTTTTTATCGTGCAATAATGGAGGAGGAATGAAGAAATTTTTACTCATCATAGCCATTGGTGTTGCAGCATGTCATTTGAGTGTTGCACAATACCAGCTGGAGGATGATGATGATAAACCCGGCCTGCAGGAACGCCTTCACTACGGGGGAGGGCTGGGGCTGTCTTTTGGAAATATTACCATGGTGGATATCTCTCCCAGGGTGAGCTACATGATACATCCCAGATGGTTTGCAGGACTTGGCGGAAATTACCTGTACTACAAAAACAACTATTATCAGTTCAGCACAAACATGTACGGGTTCTCAGCTTTTTCCAATTTTGCCCTGATTAAGGATTTTAGTGATATCTTACCATTGGGAGCAGGTGGAGGTTCGTTGTTGATACATGCTGAAGTAAATCTGATCAATATGGCTCCTGAAATGGACTGGACAAGCCAGAGGGATGAGCGTTTCTGGCTGATGCAACCCATGGCCGGACTTGGATTGAAAATTCCTGCAGGTATCAGAAGTTATGCCCTGATACTTTTTATGTATAATTTTAATGAAAAGTTGTATTCACCGACAAATAATCCCGTAATTAGTGTCAGTTTAATGTTTTAAAAGAAACCGCAAATGAATCCTTATTATATTGTCATCGTAGCTTCTTTGGTTATTATCGTTTCCTACTTTTTCAATCTGATAGCGAAAAAAACCAACGTTCCCAGTGTTTTGATGCTTATTACATTTGGCATACTCATTAAACAGGGAATGAATCTGGCAGGCATGGGCGGAATCAACTGGCTGCCTTATCTGGAGGTGCTTGGCATTGTTGGATTGATAATGATTGTACTGGAAGCTGCCCTTGACCTGGAACTCACCAAAGAAAAATGGCCGCTGATATGGAAATCATTTTCTGTGGCTTTATTCTCTCTGCTGATTTCCGGGGCAGCCATTACCTACCTGCTCATGCTTATTCTGCACCTTGATCTTACGAGCGGCATGCTCTATGCTGTGCCTCTTGCGGTGATGAGTTCTGCAATTGTTATTCCCAGTGTATCCAATCTGCAGGCTGACAAAAGGGAATTTATGATTTATGAAAGTACGTTTTCCGATATTTTGGGGATTATGGTATTTTATTTCATCCTTGGAGGAACCCATGCCTCCACAGCTAAAGGAATGTGGTTCGGCGGGTTTTTCAATATTTTTATAACCGTTATTATCTCTGTTGTGGCATCCTATGGTCTCATATTGTTGTTTCAGAATATTAAATCTCAAACCAAACTCTTTCTGCTTGCTGCCATTCTGGTGCTGCTGTATGCGGTTGCAAAACAGTTTCACCTGTCATCACTCCTGATTATTCTGGTATTTGGCCTGGTGTTAAATAACCGGCATATTTTTTTCCGTGGCAAACTGGCTAAATATCTCAAGGATAAAGAAGTCCTGAATATTCTGACAAATTTCAGGCTGATTACCATCGAATCATCCTTTGTGCTAAGAACTTTTTTCTTTGTCATTTTTGGTATTACCATAACTGTGGCAAGCATCTTTAATTATCAGGTCTTGCTGATTTCGGTAAGTGTGCTGGCAATTATTTATGGAATCCGCTTTCTGATGCTGAAACTTTTTTGCGGTAACAATACAAATCCCCAGCTTTTCCTTGCGCCACGAGGCCTGATTACTGTCCTGTTGTTTTATGCCATTCCGAAAGAATTCAGTGCTCAGGATTTTAATCAGGGAATACTCCTCTTTGTGATTATTGTATCCAATATTCTGATGGCGTGGACACTAATTCGATTCAGCAAAAAAAAGATTAGCCCGGAAACGGATGAGTCCATTGACTTTGTGCCGTTGGGTATTAATGATAAGAGTAATAACAATACAACTGATAAAAAAGATTTTGATCATGAAGATTACCAAGGGTAAATTTATTAAAGTACAATACGAACTGAGGCTTGAATCCTTTGACGGAGAGCTTGTTGAGCAAACCAGAGAAGATGAACCGGAGGCTTTCGTGTTCGGTACAGACCAGATGCTTGACATTTTTGAATCCCGACTGGAGGGAAAGGAAAAAGGAGATAGCTTCTCTTTCGAAATCCCGGCCAAAGAAGCTTTTGGGGAATATGACCCGGAAGCGTTGGTGGAATTCACAGAGGACGAGTTTCAGGAACTTGTGGGAGAGGATGAAGGCGATTTTGAACTGGGTGCCTATTTTCCCATGGAAGATGATGAAGGAAATCATTATGACGGTTTTATAACCGAAATGGATGATGAACGGATAGTAATTGATTTTAATCATCCCCTGGCTGGCGAAACCCTCTATTTTAAAGGCAGGGTGATTGATGTTAAGGATGCCGAAGAAAAATAGTTGAAAAACTCATGGCTTTTGCCGGAACGTTTTCCGTTTTGAAGTGTTGTGATACTACAATGCTGTTATATCTAAGGGATATTTTACATGAACGAATTAGAAGGAAATAATGCATACGAAAAACTGCAACAACTGCTGAAGGAAAAGCGCGATAACTTTCGTGTGATGGAAAAGCAGGTGGATATTGATGTGCAAATGAAGTATTTCGATGCAGCCAAAGACATAAAGGAAAATTTGCCGGATGCAGAAACTGTGTTGAGTGAAGCCCGTGAAAAATTGAACGATCCCGATACAGATACTGAGGAAAAAAAACGCCTTCTCAGCCAGCTAGCATCACTGGAAGATGTCAAAGCTTTTCGTATGATTGAGGCCTGGCTGGAAAATCCTGATGAAGAGCTTGCCGACTGGGCATATCTGGCATATCAGGAAAGTCTGATGCTCATGGAGTCTGCTTTTTCAGATGAAGAAAAAGTGTTTATTTCATCCGGCATGGGTGGTAAAGAAAATAAACTCAGATATTTTGTTGTGTTTTTACATGGTGAATTGGATTCTGCTTTTAGTGAAAGTCAGAAAAACCTGATAAAGAAAGAACTCAGCTATCAGTTTGAAAAAGAAGATGCCGAACTTGAAGAAAATGAATTTCAAAAAGCATATTTCATGTTTAGCTGCCTGATTCCAATCAAAACAAACATTACAACGATGTTTAAAAAAGTGATCAGTGAAATCAATCAGTTTGGTAATATTCTAAGCGATAATTTCCTGGTAACCAACGTAAAAAAGCTGAGTGTTGAGGAAATAGACCAGTTTATTGATAGTGAAATGCAAAAAGCACTTGATGGGCTTGATAAGAATGACATTACAAATGATTTTGACAATGATGTAAACCCTTTGGATGATGATGACGATGATGAATAAAACAGTCAATATTGCAATACAGGTGTTGCCATCCGGCGGTGGCAAACACCCTTATGATATGGTGGATGAAGCCATAAGTATCATAAAAAATTCCGGGTTCCCGTATAAGGTCTGTCCCTTTGAAACGGTGATTGAAGCGCCATATCAGGATGCTATGAAACTGGCCGGAGAAGTGCAGGAGGCTTGCTACAGAGCAGGTGCAGAACAACTTATGTGCTATATCAAAATACAGTCTTCAGCCGGAGGCCGGGTCAGCATTGATGATAAAATGAAAAAATACGAATAATGTTTCCTTACTTTTTTTCATCAACTGCTTGCTTTTTTAGCAGAGCCTATAATGCTTGTTAATGGTATCGGGTATCTGAAACAAAACATCATAAATAAAAGGTACATGAAGATTCAGACCTGTACTGACGGATGATGGCAGGAATACAATCAATAGATAACAATAATCAAAATACAAAACTTGTCTCCGCAGAATGTTGGATTGCCAACCTATCTTAAGGGAGCCTGATAAATTCCATATTTCATTGTTCAAAACTCAAAAGCCGGGGTTCAATAGTCTGTTTGCTTATTGGATTTTTCTAAAATTGTGTTTCTTAACAGTTTGATGTTTGTTTTTGTGATTATTGCTGGCAGGCCGTTCAGACTTTGCTGACAGATACTACCAACTATGACTGTTGTTGATGATATGAGCTATTTAAGTATTTGTAAACAATAAGTAGTGTCGTTTGTATTTATCACAAAGAAAGGCATACAGGAAGAAAATAATTATATTATGAAAACCAAAATTATCATTATTATGTTAGCAAGCATAGCAGGAATCGGTTTTATCGGTCACTTTGGTTTAAGACAGCCTCTTGAAAAGGAAGAAATGGGAGGAAGTGTGCATTTGAGTATGAGTGATAAAATCGTAGAATTACCGGAGCCGGATTATCAGAGTAACAGATCATTGGAAAAGGTGTTGTTACAGCGGCGTTCCAGGCGAGAATATAAGGATAAGGCATTATCACTTTCTGAAATATCACAATTATTATGGGCAGCACAGGGCATTACTGATGATCAGCACGGCTTCAGAACATCTCCCTCAGCTGGAGCATTATATCCTTTGGAAATATATGTTGTTGCAACAGATGTGGAAAATCTCGAAAACGGCGTATACGAATTCATTGTTGACAGCCACAGCCTAAAAAAAATCAAAACCGGAGAGTATAATGAAAAACTTGCTTCTGCAGCTCTGGGTCAGTCGTGCATAGAGAAAGCATCTGCAATCTTTGTAATTTCTGCAGTGTATGAGCGTACAACACAAAAATACGGAGACAGGGGAATCCGCTACGTGCACATGGAAGCCGGCCACGCAGCCCAGAATGTTTATCTTCAGTCAACAGCATTTGATATCGGAACCGTAACTATAGGAGCTTTTGATGATGAGAATGTCAAGCAAGTGGTTGGTATGGCAGATAATGAAACGGCTTTGTATATAATGCCGATTGGTAAAATATAACGTTCCAGCCAGATTACCTAACAGAAAATACCTAACCAACTTTTAGAATCCCCGGGTCCATTATATTTTTTTG
>JBKGYK010000076.1:0-13569 GCA_046546095.1 Bacteroidales bacterium | reverse complement strand
TAAACACTTTTTTTGAAACGTAAACCATAAATATTCTTATGGATAAAGAGGAATACAAACGGAAAATCAGGGCAATGGCCATGGATGATCGCTATATATCCGGCATTCACAATTACTGTGACCGCTGGTGTGAACGATGCACCTTCACCAGTCGCTGCCGTGTTTTTTCCATGGAGCAAGCTGATAATGGCGACAGGCTGTCACAGGACATGGAAAATCAGGAATTCTGGGAGCGCATCCGGCTTAATTTCGAAGTGGCTGCAGAAATGTTGCAGGAAATGGCCGATGATGCTGGCATTGAACTCCTCACCGATGATGAGGATACCCCTCCAAATTTCCTGGAGCAGCCGGAAACCCCGATAGAGAAATTGGCCAAAAAGTACGGTTTTTCCGTATCAGACTGGCTGGCTCCAAAGATGGAGACAATTTCCGGGCACGAAGATCCCGCTGTGCGCGACAGTGCCGAAGTCATCCGTTGGTATAGTCTTTTTATCGGAGTCAAAATTACCAGAAGCCTGATGAAGGATTTTTCCTTGCAGGATGATCCCGAAATGCGTGAACTCTGGCAAAATGACCAACTGGGTAGTGCAAAAATTGCCCTGATTGCTATACAGCGATCAATTGAGGCACTTTCGGTATTGTACAAAACTTTTCCCGAATGGGAAGATGAAGTGCTGGAATTTTTGCGACAGCTCTCAAGGATGAAGCGTACTGTAGAAGTCCAATTTCAGGGAGCATGGGATTTCAAACGGCCAGGTTTTGACACCCAGGATGCCTGATATACTGAATAACATGGTTTTATGTGTTTGATTCGTCATTTATTCGGCAAACATGTCTTCTTAGCCGAATATTTTGTAATTTTACGCCAAAAGATACATTATGACACTGATAAAATCCATATCCGGCATCCGCGGCACCATTGGCGGCAAACCCGGCGATAATCTAACACCTCAGGATATTGTACTGTTTGCTTCAGCCTATGCAGACTGGCTGATAAGTTCATCAGGGAAAAATCCCAAAACAGATAAAATTCAGGTAGTGGTAGGCAGGGATGCCCGGATTTCCGGCCCCATGGTATCAGATATCATCTGCGCTACCCTGAGCAGCATGGGCATTGATATCATCAACATCGGGCTTGCCAGTACACCAACAACGGAAATGGCTGTCATTATGGAAAAGGCAGATGGCGGCATCATCATCACGGCAAGTCACAACCCCAAAGAATACAACGCACTCAAACTTCTCAACAATAAGGGCGAATTCCTCAACACGGAAGAAGGGAAAACCATTCTGAAGCTGGCAGAAACAGCTGATTTCACCTATCAGGATGTGATGAATCTGGGTTCATCATTTTCCATCGGCAATTACGAAGACAAGCACATTCAGGCAATTCTGGATTTGCCACTGGTGGATGTGGAAAAAATACGTCAGCAGAATTATACCGTTGCCATCGACTGCGTAAATTCCGTGGGCGGCATCAGCATCCCCAAATTGCTGAAAGCATTGGGCGTAAACCAGATAAAAGAACTTTACTGCGAACCAACAGGTGATTTTCCGCACAATCCGGAACCCTTGCCTGAAAATCTTAGCGCAATTTCAGAAACCATTCGTAAAGAAGGGGCTGATGTTGGTTTTGTGGTTGATCCCGATGTGGATCGACTTGCTATCGTGTGCGAAGACGGCAGCATGTTTGGCGAGGAGTATACCCTGGTAGCTGTGGCAGATTTCATTCTGCAAAACAAACGTGGCAACACGGTAAGCAACATGTCTTCAACCCGTGCTTTACGCGATATCACCGAGGCTTATGAGGGTGCAGAGTATCATGCCTCTGCTGTTGGAGAAGTTAATGTGGTTGAGAAAATGAAGGAAGTCAATGCTGTGATTGGCGGTGAAGGCAACGGCGGGATAATCTATCCCGACCTGCATTCAGGCCGTGATGCACTGGTTGGCATCGCTTTGTTTCTGACATTGATGGCTAAGCGGGGCAGCAAGGTGTCAGCCATACGCTCCGGTTATCCTGAATATGTTATCTCCAAAAATAAAATTCAACTCACCCCGGAAACCAATGTGGATGCAATTTTGCAGGCAATGAAAGAGAAGTATGCCGGTCAACCCGTCAGCACAGTGGATGGTGTAAAAATTGAATTTGGCAAAGAATGGGTTCATCTGCGAAAATCCAATACAGAGCCCATCATACGGATATATTCAGAAAGCAAAACCCGCAAGCGAGCCGAAGAACTTGCCCACAAGATTATGTCGGAAATTGAAGCTATCGGATAAGTGAGGTCATTATTCAAAATGTAGTATACAATTTTTATCACCTGCTTCCAGCCTTGCTGAATGCCCGTGCAGCAAACTACGGGAATAGGATACATGCCCGATGGGAAAATTGTACATTACGGGGTAATCAAAGCTGGCAACGGCTTCCTCTATGATTTCGTAAGTGGGTTTTCCGAATTCAGGATCTTCCATCCCGGTAAACTGGCCCACAATGAGGCCGGCCAGTTTTTGAAGTTTTCCGCCCAGTCTGAGGTTTTGCATGATGCGATCCAGATGATACAGGTTTTCTCCCAGATCTTCAACAAACAAGACGGCACCCTTCCAGTCGGTATCGTAAGGTGTCCCCCGCAGGGCATACAACATGCTCAGGTTACCGCCAATCAGGGGACCCTCTGCCTTGCCCTTTCGGTTCATCGGATGTGAGTTGATGGTCAACGGATCATTCGTTCCGCCAAGCACAGCCAAAAACTGTTTTACCGCTTCATCACTACCATGCACAATGTCTTTGGCCATTAAGCCGTGCAGGCTCATCATACCCTGCTTGTATGCAGCGGCGTGCAATGCTGTGATGTCACTGAAACCAATCAGCCATTTTTGCTGTTCAGCAGCTTTTTCAAAACTGATTTGATCAACAATGCGCATCGTTCCGTATCCGCCACGGGCGCAAAGTACTGCCTTTACCTCCGGATTATCAAGACTGGTTTGCAAATCTTCAAGCCGCTGAGCATCTGTAGCGGCATATTTATAAAACCGTCCTGCAGCATGGGGAGCAATGCTCACAACAAAACCTGCCGCCACCAAACGTTTTCTGGCAGCAGAAATTAAGACCGGGTCAAGTCTTCCGGCCGGACTGACAATCTCAATGCGATCGCCTTTTTTGAGTGGTTTTGGATGGTTCATGTTGCAAATTACAGATTTTACGTTACGAAAAAAGTGTATAATCAGAAGGTTTTTTCAAGCCATTTTTCAAAAAACACATCGTATACCATGTACCTGGCATTTTCTTTATATATCATTTCCTTGTTAATCAATGATTTGGCCGCTGTATTCACAGAGCTTGGCAATGGTAAACCGTGCTTTTGAATAAATGCTTTTGCATTAATCTGAACTGTACCACCCTCTTTTGCCAAGGCAATCATTAATTTGAATTGCAAATCACTTAACAGGCTTCTGTAATTATAGAAAACACTCTCTCTTTCTTTCAGTATCATTTCTGACACGCGTTTAAAATCCGATTCTTTGACACGTTTCGTACTTTTTTCAAACAAGCGGTTAAAGTAATACTGAATATAAAACGTATGACTGTGATAGTTTTCCATCGTTTTCTCAATCATAGGTTTTTCAATATGCCGGCCTTTTTCCCTGAATTTGCTTTCAATAAAATCCACATATCTGCTTTTATCAATTGGATTCACCTCCATCAGATCACCACTTTGATAAAACGGCCGTGAAGATACGGTAAACATTGAGATCATTTTGTGCTTACTGCTTCCGGAAAAAATAAACACATCTTTATGTTGATTTTGAACAAAGGTTCTCAATGTAGCCTCAACATTTTTCTCAGGATAATTTAATATTTGCTGAAATTCGTCAATCGCAATAAGATAGGTTTCTTTTTGCTTTGCCAGATAAGCAAATATTTTTCCAAGAGACAGGGCTGATTCATTTTCACTTTTAAAATCAAACTCTACAGATGGTAAGCCACTCACCTGATCAAACACCAGTTTAGCCTGTAAAGAAGAAAGAAAATCAGTCATTTTTTTCATAAAATTCTTCTTTTTACTGGCATCCTGAACGATTGCATTGCTGAAAATCCGGACAAAATCTCGTAAGTCAACACTTGGCAATATGTCAAAATATAGGCATTTATACCCTTTCCACTCTGACATCCTATACATCAAATGCTTTATCAGCGTGGTTTTACCCATACGCCGAATGGAAAGCATTGCCACGTTTCGATTGCCCTGAACAGCAGACTTGAGCCTCTCTAACTCATCCTCACGATCACAAAAATATTCGGGTGAAACGTAATCTGAAATGGGAAACGGATTTCTTACAATCATATCATTACATTTTTTACGATACACTTTTTGCGTTACATATTTAACGTAACAAATATAATGTAATTTTCATCACAACTCAAATGCAATTTATTCAGAGCCAACATCAATACAGCTTTTCCCCCTGTATCCAGGTACCAAGCACTTCAGCATCCAGCACTTCTTTGGGTGAAGCCTCCATCAGATCCGTATCGAGGATAACAAAATCTGCAAATTTACCGGCTTCTATACTGCCTCTTGTATCCTCATCAAAACTGCCTTTGGCTGCCCAGATGGTCATGGAACGAAGGGCATCTTCACGTGACAAGGCATTTTCCATCTGAAAACCGCCCTTGGGTGTCCCGTCGTGGTGGGTACGAAAAACCGCGGCATAAAACGTGTACAACGGATTTATTTCTTCAATCGGAAAATCCGTTCCGTTGATGATCCAGCCTGTTTGATTAAGTAAATCCTGAAATACATAAGCGGTTTTCAGGCGCTCTTCTCCCAGGCGTATTCGTGCCCAGTCCATATCCGATGTGCAATGGGTGCTTTGTATGCTCGGAATCACATCAAGCTCCCCAAAGCGTGGCAAATCTTCCGGGTGAACCGTCTGGGCGTGTTCAATACGCCAGCGGTGATCTTTTTTATCTTTTACAAACGGCTCATACACATCCAGCAGCACCCGCAGCGAGGCATCACCAATGCTGTGCGAACACACCTGGAAACCGTTTTCAGCCGCTTTTTGGCAATGCTTTTCATAATAGGCGGTATCTTCCAGCATGAAACCGCGGTTGCCCGGGTCATCGGCATAATCTTCAAGCAAATACGCACCCCTACTGCCCAGGGCTCCATCACCAAAGAGTTTAATGGCCTGAATTGTAAGGCGGTCGCTGTGATACGGGCCCTCCGGCAAAAAGCGTTTGTAATTTTCCTCAGTGGGATACAGCATGGCATTGTTGCGGATTTTGAGATCTCCGGCCTTGTAAAAGCCATCCAGCCACTCAAGCATTTGCTTGTCCAGGCCGGCATCGGAGACCATGGTCAGACCGGTTTCGGTCAGATTTTTTTCAGCAATTTTCAGTGCATCCAGCCATTGCTCTTTCGTGAGTGGTGGTATCAGTTTACGGACATCATCCATGGCATTGTCAACCAGAACACCGGTAAGCTCACCGTCTTTTTTGACGTATTCACCGCCACTTTTGCGTGAATCTGCTGTAATTCCGGCCATTTCCAGGGCTTTTGAATTCACAAGCGCCGCATGGTAATCAATGCGCACCAGGTAGACGGGTGTATCGGGCCAGCGTTTGTCCAGTTCGGTTTTATCCGGATATTCTTGTCCCGGCCAGTCGTTTTGGTCCCAGCCGCGGCCGCAGAGCCAGGCATCATCCGACTGTGCATCGTGCTCATCAAGCCGATCAAGCACCTCATCAAAACTGGCAGCATCCACCAAATCGGCGTAGCGATAAAGGTTTTCAGCGTAACCGGTAAAATGTGCATGGGCATCAATAAAGCCGGGGTAAACAATTTTCTTTTCCAAATCAATGCGCTGATCTGATTTCCAGTTTTCATTTATTACTTTTGTGTTTCCCACAGCAGCAATTTTACCTTCTTTTATTACCATTGCTTCTGCCGTGGAAAACTTCTCATCCAGAGTATATATCCGGCCATTTTCCAGAATCAGGTCAGCCGTTTCTTTTTTGCATGCAGTCATACTCAATCCAATTAATATCAGGGCAATCATGCCATTCTTTATCATAAAACAATTTCTTAGTCGCTTGTTCAGCGAAAGTAGCTTTTTTTTGTGATACAAATCTTTTTTTTGAGGGTTTTTCTGTGATATCAGTTTTGACTGTTGTCTTGCCCGGACTCGCCACAATGGCCGGCAATTGCATATATGGAATGATTGCAGATCAGGATTTTGTGATAAATCCTCCTGATTCTGTGAGTTTTCATTGCCGGCAAACAGTTTTTTCAACTTTCCTATTCATACCACCAGACACGAACATCATCTTTTGTCAGAGATTTGTCTTCATCTGCATTAATGTAGCGGGTTTCTCCCGGCAGCAGGGAAAATGCATTGTCCGACAAGCGGAACCTGCTTTCCAGAATAAACATGGGGATAAAAATACCGGTCGTTATTTCAAGCTGGGTGCTGGCATTTCTTTCTACTTCACGGATTTCCACATTTGCTTTCGGTAAATCCATGTCAACAGGTTTTTCCGGCCAGTATGTGTAATACGCAAGTGGTTCTCCACCCTGAGACAATACGGCATGAGCAATGCAGCATTCTGCAGCAACAGCAGCAAAAGTATCTTTTACCATAAAGCTTTTCCCTGTCTGTAGGTTTGTATCAAAGGTTTTGTTGTATAATGTGTTACCATGGAAATCAATCCAGCACATATCCAGACTCAGGTTTTTCTTGTTCTTGTCTGAGATGGCATACCAGCTTAGTTGTGTCCCCTGCATCCTGGCAAAAAGCATATCTTCCTGATGAGCTCTTTTTGCCGTATAATGCAAAGCCTTGCGTCCTCCTTAATAAAACCCGGCTGCTCCAGCTTATAACCTGGCGTGGTGAAAGCGCAGGCCATTTTATGGACAGAATATATCACCGATGAAGACCATCTGCAATATATGATGCTTCTACGGGCCGCTGCATTGGCGGAGCTTGTATGGTCTCCGGAATCAGAAAAAAAAGTACGACGATTTTCTGGATCGCATGCATAGTCTGCAAAATCTGTACACAGAATATGGGAGGAATTATGCCGGACATAATCCGGACTGATTTTTTTTCTGTTTTACAAATAATGCTTATTTTTAAAAAAAAAATTATTGACTTATGAAAATTCAGCAAATTATTCTAATGGCAGCAATTGTATTTGTTTCAGTTGCATGTGATCAAAAAAGTAGTGAAAGCCAGAATGGTGGTGAAACGACCGGGGAAGAAAAGAAGGAAAATCCCGAAAAGGAAGCTTCCAAAAGCTCTGTAGAAAAGACCGATCAGGAACAGAACAGACATTATGTGCTGGCAGAGCTTGAAACCGGCAAAAAAGTGCTTGGAAAAGAAATTACTGAATATGATTACAAGCCACATGATGAATACCATTTTAGGCTTGATGGTGAATTTCTGATTGAAGGTCGGTTACAGTTAGATGAAATGAGTGACCAACCTGCGGTGATTGTGGAAAACGAAGACCTCAAAGATTTTCAGCTTGAGGTGGAAGGACAGAACATTACTGTATTCAGTTTTATTCATATCAATAACGAAACAGCCTTAAAGGAGGCTATGGATGATGACATGCTGGAAGCATATAACTCCGGAAAACAGGTGCCGGTAAAAATGTCGGTTAACCATTTGGAGCACGGAGGCAAAATTGATGGATATGGCAGTACCAACACGGACTTTATTGCCTTTGAATAAATTCTTCTTTCTGCTTTTTGCTTATGGCTTGCCTTGGTTTGCCTTCCGCCTTTTACGTGGATTGTTTTGACCAATCTGGCATGAATAAAGCCTGTTGGATGGATTGTGAAGCAATACCTTCAGCAAGACAGGATTTTTTGCCTTTACGGATCGGCATGCCAGGGTATGGATAGCTATAGTTGCTTTTCAGTTAAGATGATCAGATGTCTGGCTGGACTTACAACAGGATTTTCAAAATGTTTTATCCTGCCGGCATCCAATCCGTTTTTGAGCTTAATTCCTCCGTCGTAGACCGGAAATTCAGAAAAACGCAGTTTTATTCTGCCAGTCTGTCAAGCACCGTTTTGATGAGTTTTTTTACCACGGGATGATAATCCTTGCTGTACTGTTTGTTGTATCTGTTGGCAATCACCGCGCAAATTGTAAGGGCATTATGTCCCAGCATGCGTGAAAGTCCGTAAATTGCTGACGATTCCATTTCATAATTGGTAATCTGGCTTCCCTTATAATCAAATTTTCGCATTTTTTCATTCAATTGAGGTACACGCAATGCCAGTCTTAAAACCCGTCCCTGGGGGCCGTAGAATCCAGGGGCTGATATGGTGATACCGGCTTTCAGGTCTTTGCCTACCCGTTTTTTCAGGATTTCTGAAGCAGCTACAACGTAGGGAGTGTTGAGAATGCTGTCCCATTCCATATGTTGTTTGAAAGATGCTTCGGCATCCAGGTTGCAAATGGCATTTCTGCCTGCATAAAAATTGAGCATGCCGTCAAATCCCACTGAGATATCAGTCATAATAAAGGAATCCACCGGAATACTTTCCTGTAGTCCGCCGCTTGTGCCGATGCGTATGAAGTTCAGTGACCGGTGTTCTTTCTTTTCTACCCGTTTTTCCAGATCAATATTGGCAAGAGCATCAAGCTCATTCACGACAATATCAATGTTGTCGGTACCGATTCCTGATGATATGCAGGTAATGGGTTTGCCTTTATAGGTGCCTGTATGTGTCAGAAATTCTCTGTTTTGAACTTTGTGATCAATGCTGTCAAAAAAAGAAGACACGGTTTTTACCCTGCCCGGATCACCGACAAGGATAATGTCATCAGCGATTTGCTCAGGTTTTAATTTAAGGTGATATATGCTTCCATCGGGGTTGAGGATAAGTTCTGAAGCTGGAATTTGTTTCATACCGTCTTTTGTTTTACATTTGTTATTAGTGTGAACATCAAAAGTAAGAAAAATTTATCATGTATCCATCCACCGAGTCTATACTTGTGCCTGTCGATTTTTCAGAGCAATCCATGATTGCCCTGGAGCAGTCATACAATATTGCCAGACTTGTTAATGCACGTATCATTCTTTTGCATGTCATTACCGGCAAGCTGACAGATCAGTCTGAAAGCAAAGGTTTTATTGATGATCTTGATGGAATAACTGATAAGCTCAATAAGTTGAGCAGGAATGTAGAGGAAGAATCCAGTGTAGAATGTAGCTTTTCAATAGAAAAAGGCAGGATAGTTCCATCCATCCTTGAAGTTGCACGCAGCAGCAAAGCCCGCTTCATTTTTATAGGAACAAGAATGCATACCATCGGGCCTGTTACCATGAGGATTATCAAAGAAGCTCCATGTCCGGTAGTCAGTATCAAAGGCAAGTATCACCGCAGAGGATGCAGGCGTATCATTTTGCCTCTGGATTTGAGCAAAAGTACTACCCAAAAAGTTCACCTGACACTAAATCTGGCCAGATATTTTCAGTCTCAGGTAAATGTGGTGTCAGCGACAAGCCCTAGTAAAGATTTTAAACTAACAAAAATTCGTCTTTTATTAGAACAGGTCAGGGATTTCTTTGTTAATCATAACATACACTGCACAACCAAATTGCTTGATATGAATAACAGAGTTGATAATGTTGCCAATACCCTTCTTGATTATGCAGATGATGTGGACGGCGATCTCATTGTCATTATGATTCAGCAGGAAAATTCCCTCAAGGAAAAAATCATTGGTTCGCTGGCAAGAAAAGTTATCATGGGTTCAAATATCCCGGTTATGTGTGTGAAGCCAAATACAACTGAAAACTTATAGAAAACATATATTATGAAAAAGAATTCGAAAAATTTATTGATTATTGCCGGAATAGCTGTGGTGTTGCTGCTGATATTCGGCAATTCCATGTTTAAAATTGTTGATGCCGGTGAACGGGGTGTGATTTTCCGTCCCTTTGGCGGAGGCCTGGATACCGAAAATGTGTATGGAGAAGGCTTTCATGTCTTAGCCCCCTGGAACAAATTTATCGTGTATAACGTGAAAGAAAGAACCACAGAGGAAACCATGGATGTCCTTGATAAAAACGGTCTTTCCGTAAATGTGGATATCACTGTCAGGTATTTTCCAACATATCGCGAACTACCTTATCTGCACAAGAACTTTGGGGAAGTGTTTGAAACTCAGTTGATAATTCCTGAAGTAAGATCAACGGTACGGCAAGTAATGGGTCGTTATAAGGCAGAAGAAATATATTCTACCAAACGTGCGGAAGTTGAGGATGCCATTATCGAAGAATCAACAAGCATCCTGAATGCCAATTTTATTACAACCAAAGCAGTATTGATCAGATCAATCAATCTGCCGCCTGAAATTAAGCAGGCCATTGAAATGAAACTCAAACAGGAACAGGAATCCCTGGCATATGAGTTTAAACTGCAAAAAGAACAGAAAGAAGCAGAAAGGAAACGTATTGAAGCTGAAGGTGAGGCTGCTGCCAACAAAATAATAAATAGAAGTCTTACGCCCGAACTCCTGCGTATGCGCGGTATTGAAACTACCCTTGAGCTATCGAATAGTAAAAATGCAAAAACTGTTATCATTGGTTCCGGAAGTGATGGATTGCCTTTGATACTTAATCAGTAAGTTTATTTTATTATAATATTTTTAGAAAAGCTTTCCTTTGTCAGGAAGGCTTTTTCTGTTTTTTTGGCCTCTTGTTATGTGTAGATATTCAGGCCATTACAGAAAAGTGAGACCTCTTTTTGGATTATTGAGACTCCTGTTTTTATTCTTGTTTCTTACTTTGATTTCGAAATCAAAATAAAGCAAGATGAAAAAACGAACGCAAACATTTATTATCATTTTATGCCTTTTGGTGCTTGCCTGTGCACCGGCAAAAGATATGTCCGAAAGCGGCCGGCAAACTGAGTATTCCGTTCAGTTGGGATACAATCATGGCGGGATAGTTGAAAGCCTTGGTACAACAGATGAACCTGAGATTTTTGTTGATGCATACACTGGTGCCACAAAACCCGGAATCAATGCCGGCGCTCATTTGTATTTTCCCCTTGGACGACATGGTTTGGAAACGGGTGTGGAATACATGCTGAGCCGTCAGAGATTTACCTATCATGATGCAGAAAGAGGCTATGATGGAGAAAGGAAAATATATACATCTCAATTCATGTTGCCTCTGACATTCAATATCACAATACTCAATTCGCTGCGTGAAGGTGGTATCTTTCAATACAAAATTGGTGGCCTTGTTCAGGCCGGTCTTCCGATGATTGGTTCAGAGAACGGCATGTTGCCGGATGCAGATTTTAATGCATTTTCGGGTGGTTTCCTGATGGGAATATCTTCCATGCCTTTTGATTTGCAAAACGGTGGCAGACTTGGCTTTTATGCCGATATCTACCGTGGCTCACAAATCTACCATGATGTCTATAATGATGAACCAATGTCCGAGCCGGGTAGCTCATTTTATCGGATAGGCCTCAGATACGAATTCTGATGTTCAAAACCTTTATGACTATGAGAAAGTGGAAGATTATCCTGCTGTTGCTGGCTGGAATCCCTTTGATACTGCCGGCACAAAATCGTAAAACAAGGAATCAACCGATGTACATCCATTCATTAGAAACAAGCCCTTTGTCTCCGGTCTTGCAAATGGCAAATGTTGTAATCCGGGCAATTAAATATGAATATGCTCTTACCGATAAGGATGGGTTGAAAACCGGATTGGCATACATGAACAATCACTTTGATATCGGAAACACCAATTCGCCGGGTGTAATTATTGGATACAGAAGGTTTTTATGGAAAAAGCTCTATGTTGAATATGTGTTGTGGCCGGCATTTGATGCGTTTTACGAAAAGCATAGCGATCCGGTTTACAAAGGCTTTGACCTGTGGAATGAATTCAGGATGGGTTATCAGTTTATTTTACGATTAAAAACCAGCCTCTCTTTGTAAATTTGGCCTGGCCATTTGGTTTTGGACTATATAGCAGCAACAAACCTCAAAGCTTTTATGACATGCAGGCTCAGGGATTTAGTGATAAATACTTTTATCATTTCCCTCTGATTTTCTTTGGAGTTAAACTATAAATTTTCACAAAAATTAACAATATGAAAACAGCAATTATATTCACCAGCAAACACGGCAGCGCCGAAAAGGTGGCTAACGAACTGGCGCAAGGAATTGGACGTAAAATGTGCCGAATCATTGATTTGAAATCCGAAAAGGATGTTGATCTGTCCGCATTTGAGCAGGTCATCCTCGGAGCATCAGTTTATGCGGGCACCATACAGAAGCGCATGAAAAAGTTTTGCGAAAGCAACATGCATGAGCTGATGAATAAACGTCTTGGATTGTACATTTGTGCAATGGATGAGCAACGATATGAGCAGGAGCTGAAAGATGCATGGCCTGATATGCTGCGCAGCCATGCCCTGGCTGCATATGTGATGGGAGGGGAATTCAATTTTCAGGAGATGAATTTTCTTGAGCGGATGCTTGTTAAAAAGGTCAGTGGTGTTACAAAATCTGTAGTATCCTGGCGGGATGAAGCCATCCGGGAAATGATCAGAAAAATGCAAAATAAATAATTCAGGAAAAACAACATATGTGTAAGCCATGTAATGCAATTTTGTTAATTTTAGTGATGATGAATTTGTTATCCTGCTCAGCAGAGAAAAAAATAAATCGTCTGTTGGAAACAGATGATTCACAGGCAATAAAAACCTACAGGTATGGTATCTTAAAAGATCTGCCCCAGCCGGTTCAGCGTTATTTTCGGTATGCTCTTACCGATTCCCAGCCATTTGTGAAGCGTGTAAGCATTGAACACAAGGGCCGATTTCGCAACGGACCTGAAAAAAAATGGATGGATATCCGTGGAGAACAGACTCTCACCGCCGGCAAACCTGGCTTTGTCTGGGTTGGCAAAACCAGGATGTTTACAGCTCATGACAGTTACATTAGCGGAAATGGAAATATGGCAGTTTTCCTGCTGGGCACCTTTCGCATTGTCAATGAAGAGGGCTATAAAGTAAACCAGGGCGAGTTGCTGAGATGGCTGGGTGAATCCGTGTGGATGCCTACAAATTTACTCCCGGATGAAAATATCCACTGGGAAGCCATTGATGAAGATCATGCACGGCTGGTATACACCGGATGGAAAGAAAACCTGAGCTATGTGGTGGAATTTGCATCAAATGGCCGGATTGTTAGTATGGAGTGTATGCGGTATAAGGGTCAGGGCAGCCTGCATCGATGGGTGGGACGACTATCCAATTATCAGGAACAAAACGGAATGATGGTGCCGCAAAAAATTCAGGGAAGCTGGATTCAGGATGACGGCAGTGAATTTATGTATGCCGACTTTGATCTGACACGAATGATACACAGGTTTACAGACTCACAATATTAATCAGCCCGGCAGAATGATTGGATGCCTGCTCTGACATGATCATGGTACGCTAAGATCAAAATTAATACTTGATTATTTTTCGTCTGTATATTTTCAGTGAGTCATCAATCACCAGCCCGTAAACC
>JBKGYK010000075.1:0-14655 GCA_046546095.1 Bacteroidales bacterium | reverse complement strand
CCGGAAGCAAGCTTCCTGTGTCCGGGGATACAAAAAACCCCCACTGACAGCCGTCAGTGGGGGTTTTTGCTTGCGGAGAGGGGGGGATTTGAACCCCCGATACCCCTTTATGGAGTATGCCGGTTTAGCAAACCGGTGCGTTCAGCCACTCCGCCACCTCTCCGTGGATTTGTGGTAAACAGTGCACAAAAATAGTAATTCATTTTCAGAAAAAAAAAGAAAAATTACCGCATATCAATAATTTCCGCATCGGGATAGTCAGATTTATTAAAGCTGACCATTTCTTTGGTTACGGGTTTACTGGAAACCAGCTTGTTAATTGTGATTGTGTAATTGACTCCTTCCTTGCCGATAAAAGTGAAGTCAAAAAGTTCTTTTTTGGTTTTGTCCAGCCGCAGTTTGATACGGGAGAATGTACTTTCTTCAATGTTATTGGGGAAGAGGTGCACTTCCACCAGTGGGCGGTTGTTGATAAATCTATCTGAAACAAATCTGCAAGTGTATTCATCTGCAAAATTGTCAAGAAAACGATACGGGTTTATGAAGCTTGTGGTTTCTTCTTCATTGTGCTCTGTAATGTTCACTTCTCCGGTTTCTTCCTGATAAACCCAGTTTGTTTCTCCGTCGGAGTGAATTACGGAGTTCATCATATCGAGTTTATAGGATTTATCATGAAACCACATTTTACCGTCGGTGGCTTGTTTTGTGCTGTCCCTGAGGTTGTGAATGCTGAAAGTAAATTCTACATAGAATCCATCATAGCTTTTTGTTTCCCCGGCCACTTCTTCCATGATATCCAGCGCCTTCTGATCGCTTTCCTGGGCATTGGCAAAGCCTGTAAAGGCCAGTGCCGTGATTGTAATAAATAAAAATTTTTTCATCAGTTTTGTTCTTTTTCGTTCAGTGAGTTCAAATATTGTTCCAAAGCGTATTCATCGGGATAAAGAACTTTTCTGGCCTTGCTTCCTTCAAAGGGGCCAACAATGCCTGTAGCTTCCAGTTGATCAATGATACGTCCGGCACGGTTGTATCCGATGGAAAGTTTTCTTTGAATCAGGGAGGTGCTTCCCTGCTGATGCCTGACTACCAATCTGGCTGCATCTTCAAAGTTTTCGTCCAGTTTTTCGTTGGGGTCAACTTTTGCTGTTTCGCTGTCTTCGGTGTCGGGTTCCGGCAAAATGAGAGCAGAGGGATATCCCTGCTGTGAACCAATATATTCGGTAATGTCTTCGATTTCGGGAGTATCAACAAAAGCACACTGCGCTCTGACCAGATTCTGACCATCATTGATGAGCATGTCACCCCGGCCTATGAGCTGGTTTGCTCCGGTACTGTCAAGTATTGTTCGGGAATCTATGCTGCTGGAAACACGGAAAGATATTCTGGCCGGGAAGTTGGCCTTGATGGTTCCTGTAATTACGTTTGTGGATGGCCGCTGTGTGGCAATAATCAAATGGATGCCAATGGCCCTGGCGAGTTGTGCCAGCCGGGCTATCGGCCCTTCAATTTCTTTTCCTGCTGTTTGGATCAGATCAGCAAACTCATCCACAATAACCACAATGTATGGCAGGTAGTGATGTCCTTTTTCGGGATTGAGCTTGCGGGTGATATATTTTTTGTTGTATTCCTTGATGTTTCTGGCACCTGCCTTTTTCAAAAGATCGTAGCGCATATCCATCTCCTTGGTTAAGGAGTTGAGGGTGTGAATTACCTTTTGTGTGTCGGTGATGATGGGTTCTTCTTCATCCGGCAATTTTGCCAGAAAATGTCTCTCCAGTTTGGAGTAAAAAGAAAGTTCAATTTTTTTCGGATCAACCATGACAAATTTGAGCTGAGCCGGATGTTTTTTGTACAGCAGTGAAGTAATAATCGCGTTCAGCCCCACAGATTTTCCCTGTCCCGTAGCACCTGCTATCAACAGGTGAGGCATTTTTGCCAGGTTGAAAATCATGGGATCATTGTTGATCTTTTTGCCAATCACTACCGGCAATTCATACTTTGTGTTGAGGTATTCCGGGGAGGTCAGAACGGAGCGCATGGATACGATTTCGGGCCTCCTGTTGGGCACCTCAATGCCTATGGTGCCTTTGCCGGGTATTGGTGCAATGATGCGGATACCCAGGGCTGACAGAGATAATGCAATATCGTCTTCCAGATTTTTGATTTTTGAAATCCGCACTCCTTTAGCCGGGACAATTTCGTAGAGAGTGACTGTGGGACCAACAGTTGCTGATATTTTGGCAATTTCAATATTGTAGTCCTGCAAAGTATTAACAATGCGGTCGGAGTTTTCTTTCAGATCCTTTTCCGAGACTTCGGTTCTGTCAGTCTGGTGATCTTCCAGCAATTCTACAGGTGGCATTTTATAATTGCTCAGATCCAGGGTGGGGTCATAATCACCATCATTGCTGATTTTGACTTTCTCGTTTTGCTTCTGCTCGGCGGTCATGTAACTGTCATCAACCTCCAGTTTTATTTCCTCTTCTTCCTCATCTGGATTATCATGGCTTTCAGCTTCGTTTTTACTGGTTTCCGTATCCGGGCTTACAGAATGTCTGATGATTTCGGGCTGGGTCCTATCAGTTTCGGATACAGTTTTGTCAGTTTCAGTATCAACTTCCGGAGAATTCTCATCACTTTGTGAAGATGGTGATGCAGGACTATTTTCAGTCTGGCTGCTTTTATTGTCTTCTGACTGTAAATCATTATCATCTTCCTGCAAATGTCGGGAGTTGATATGTTTGATTTTTTTCAGCAGGTTTTTGATGATGCCCAGTGCCGGTTTGTATGAAAATATCAGTATGGCAAAAAAGCTTAGCAGCAGGAGCATGAGGGTACCTGCTTTTCCGATGAATGCATTCAGCCATTGAGACAGGAAATATCCGTGAGCACCTCCAAGATAAAACATTTTATCTGAAAAAATATATCCTGAGAGTACTGAAACCCATATCATACCGGTAAGGCTGAGGAATAAAGATTTTCGCAAAGGGAACAAGCGTAGTTTCAACAACCGGAAACCGATAATCAGGAAAATAAATATAAAAACAAAGGAAGCCAGTCCGAAACCGTTATGGATAAAGCTGTTTGACAAGGTGGCTCCCAATTTACCTATCCAGTTGTCCACTTTGATGGAAACATCGGTAAATAATTCAGTCAGGGGAATATCAAGTTTGCTTTGGTCTTCCTGCCAGGTAAACAGATAAGAGGTAAAAGACAAGGCCAGCAAAATAGAAAATCCGATAAAAAACAGCCCGAGGGTTACTTTGAAACGCTCGTCCTTAAGCGGAGATCGCTTTTTTTTGCCGGATGATTTTTTTGCACCCTTTTTTCGTGTATCTGTCTTTGTCTTTTTTGATTTTCCTGTCACTTGTTTTTATTTATTCGATTGATAAAAATAAAAAAATCCTCACAAAAAAGCGAGGATTTTGTTACGAATCAAAAATAGTTATTAACCACCAAATAGGGTTTTGATTTCTTCCTCTGTTTTTAGTTCATATTCTGAAGGAATGGTAAATTTTTCAGAGGACACTTTTTCTTTTTTAATTTCAGTTGCCTTGTGGGTAGTGATAATGCCTTGTTGCTCTGTCGTATACTCAAGGATAATGCCGTCCACACCTTTGAATGGGCCAGCCCAATTGAGGTTGGCTTCTGTTTTGAGTTCATCCGTTGTGTAGGCAGTGAAAATATTGTCACCCATAAGTAATTCCACTTTTTTGGTGTCATAGCCAAGAATTTCTTTGGTTTCACCCGTTTCTCTGATTTCAGGGTCTTCCATTTCTTCGCCCATTTCTTCTTCGATTTCTTCTTCCATGTCTTCCTTGCTTTTCTTATAAGCAATTTTCTCGCCCATCATGTCCATATCCATAAGGATAATGACTTCTTCTTTGGCAGAATTTGTGATCTGGTAGACAGAATACATGGCGGTTTCATTTTCTTCTCTTACTTTGGAATCTTTGTAATACTTGATAACAGAAGTTGGAAGCTGGGCTCTGGTATTTTCATCCAGCTCTCCTTCGTATTCAATTTTGAATTTGATATGCCCTTCAAAGGTGTCGTCGCCACCTTTAAAGAGAGAGCAGCTACTCATTGAAACAGCAAATACAACGATAAGTAAATAAGCAATTTTTTTCATATACACGGATTTAGTTTGTTAATCGCAGCAAATGTAATAATAATTTGGCAAATGGTATCAGCCGAATCTTAATAAAATTATAACAGTGTTTCTTAGCCTGAATTTTTGATTTATGTGAAATATCCTCCTAAATTCTTTTATATTTGCGTCTTAATCAAAATTGAGTAACTATTATGAATAAGAAACTTGCAGTTGTGGCTTTTGGAGGCAATGCGCTTCTGAGAGCAGGGCAGAAAGGTACCATAGATGAGCAGGAGTCCAATGTACATGAGACCTGTGAAAATCTTATGGCGCTGATTGAAAAAGATTACAATGTTGTAATCGGTCATGGTAATGGTCCGCAGGTTGGCAATATTCTGCTTAGAAATATGGCCGGACATAAAATGTTTGACCTCCCTCTAATGCCACTGGATGTATGTGGTGCCTATTCCCAGGGATTTATCGGGTATATTATTGAGCAGCAAATGCGCAATGTGCTGTATTCCAAAAACACAAAACGTGATGTGATTACTTTTGTCACACAGGTTCTGGTGGATAAGGACGACCCGGCATTTAAGAATCCCACCAAGCCAATCGGCCCCTATTATCAGAAGGATGAGCTGGATAAGCTGAAGTCAGAGAATCCTGTTGACGTATATGCTGAAGATCCCAAGGGCAGGGGTTATAGAAAAGTGGTGGCATCGCCGACACCGGTAGAAATTCTGAATAAAGACAGTATTGAAGAGCTTGCACGTGAAGGTAAAATTATCATTACTGTTGGCGGTGGCGGTATTCCTGTTTTTATGCCGGAAAAAGGCAAACTGCAGGGAATTGATGCTGTTATTGATAAAGACCTTGCATCTTCCATGCTGGCTACCCAGATCAATGCCGATGAGTTTTACATTTTGACAGATGTTCCCAAGGTTTTCATCAATTTCAATAAACCGGATCAGAAAGCACTGGATGTGATCACGGTTGCCGAAGCCAAAGAGCATCTGAAAGACGGACAGTTTACTGAAGGCAGCATGGCTCCTAAAGTAAGAGCTGCTATCCAGTTTATTGAAAATGGTGGTAAAAAATGTGTCATTACCGAATCAAAAGAGCTTGGTAAGGACAATGTCGGTACGCAAATCGTTGCTAAATAATTGATTTTTTAACAAGATAAATTTTAACATTATGGCTTACAATCTTAGAAACAGAAGTTTTCTTAAACTTTTGGATTACAGTCCGAAAGAAATAAACTTTTTGCTGGATCTTTCTGCTGATCTGAAAAAAGCAAAATATACCGGAACAGAAACTCAGCAGCTCAAAGGCAAAAATGTAGTATTGCTTTTTGCAAAGGATTCTACCCGCACACGCTGCGCTTTTGAAGTGGCAGCAATGGATCAGGGTGCCGGTGTTACATACCTCGGCCCTGCCGGATCACAAATGGGTAAAAAAGAGTCCATGGCCGATACTGCCCGCGTTTTGGGTCGTATGTATGATGGCATTGAGTACCGCGGTTTTGGTCAGGAAATCGTTGAAACCCTGGCTGAGCATGCCAATGTGCCGGTTTGGAATGGTTTGACCAACGAATATCATCCAACCCAGATTCTGGCTGATTTTCTTACCATGCAGGAGCATAGCGACAAGCCTTTGAACAAGATGTCTTTTGCTTATCTTGGTGATGCCCGAAACAACATGGGTAATTCCCTGATGGTAGGTGCTGCTAAAATGGGGATGGATTTCCGCGCTGTTGCACCCAAATCCTGCCATCCAACTGAAGAGCTGGTTGCTCAGTGCAAAGAAATTGCAAAAGAAACAGGTGCGAAAATCACACTCACAGAAAACGTGGATGAAGGTGTAAAAGATGTTGATTTCCTGTATACCGATGTGTGGGTTTCTATGGGTGAAGCCGATGAGGTATGGGAAAAACGCATTGCTGAAATGAAACCTTATCAGGTGAATATGGATATGATTAAGAAAACCGGTAACCCCAATGTGAAATTCATGCATTGTCTGCCGGCTTTCCATGATGAAAATACTACCGTAGGAAAAGAAATTGCCGAAAAATTTGGCATGGGTGAAATGGAAGTTAGCGATGAGGTGTTTGAATCAGAACATTCCATTGTTTTTGACGAAGCGGAAAACCGTTTGCATACCATCAAAGCTGTGATGGTTGCTACCCTCGGTAAATAATTTTATACCATAATAAAACGAAAAACCGTTTCTGATTTGTCAGGAGCGGTTTTGTTTTATGCAGCTTTTTACGATTTAAAAATCTGCGTGAGGGATAGAAGCGGTATCCTGCAGTCCGCCAGCCGGCGGATGCAGATACAAGCGGATAGCCCGACCCGTAAGTCTTTCATGCGGAGTTTTTTCAACGGAGCAGGAACGCACTTACGGTGGCACGCCCTTAAAATAATTTTGAAAATCACCGGACAAATGCTTACCTTTATAACATGCAAAATCATTTGAAAAATATTGTGATTTTGGGTTTCTTGTTGCTTGCAGTTACCGGTTTTTCTCAGGATGAGACTGTGAAAATAGGCTTGCTGAAATACAAAGGCGGTGGCGACTGGTACGCCAATCCCACCTCACTGCCCAACCTGATTGATTATTGTAATCAGGAATTAAAAATGAATCTGTACGATGAGCCGGAAACGGTTGAACCCGGAAGCCCCGATCTTTTCAACTATCCTTTTATTCATATGACAGGTCACGGCAATGTTGTTTTTTCGGATTACGAAGCTGATAATTTGTCAAAATACCTTAAAGGGGGAGGATTCCTGCACATTGACGATAATTACGGGATGGATGAATACATCAGACCTCAGATTAAACGTATCTTTCCGGATAAAGAGCTTGTGGAAGTCGGGTTTGACCATGAAATTTATCATCAGAGCTTCCCTTTTGACAGCGGCTTACCCAAAATCCATGAACACGACAAAAAAGCACCCCAGGGATTCGGCATTTTTCATGAGGGACGCCTGGTACTCTTCTATACCTATGAAACTGACCTGGGTGACGGTTGGGAAGACCCTGCCGTACACAATGACAGCCATGAAACAAGGATGAAGGCGATGAAAATGGGAGCCAACCTGGTTTCCTATGCTTTTATCAACTGATTTGTTCTTGGATTCCCAATCTTTTTATTTACAAAAAAATGACTTCTGCTGAAACATGAGTAAAGTCAGGAAAAAAACAAAATCCGGCTTTTTGTTGATACATGTTAATTTATTTTGTATATTGCATTTTGAAGATAGACGAGATAGTAGGAAATAGATGTTTTCGCTTTGAGCGCACGGCTGTAACGTGCAGAAGAACAAGAGGATAGGACTAGGGTGTATTTTTTAGTTCAATGATGGTTTTGACAAATGCTGATTTAGTTTGCTTGATTGTTGTAGCAATCGAAGCGGCAAAATGGCCTGATTTGAAAAAATTATACGTAAGCCATTAATTTGTTAGAGAAGCTGACATCTATCGGGGAAATCAAATAAAAAAAATGAATTATGAGAAAAGGATTGCTCTTGTTATGCGCATTGATTTTTGTTATGAACGGTTTTGCACAACTGGTATCATACAATATTGATGCATCCAAAACCTATGAAAACGGAACGAAAACTGTGTATCTGACACTGGAAGGTGAAATCACAAACCAGGTAAGGTCTGAATTTGAGCGTGAATGCAAAACACGGAGTTCTGTCAGCATGTTTCGCTATTATGATGCTGAAAATCCTGCCAAATGTATGTTTACAGCGGATGAGTCATTTGATGATGCAGAACTTGACCAGATTGTCAGTAATGTTAACGCTTCATTTGAGTATGTGGAGGAACCCGGTCAGGACAAACGGAATACCGAATACAAAAAATTCCAGCTTATAATCCCTGAAGGTGAGGAAGTCAGAAGAGCAGCCATAAATAAGTTGATGTCATACGATTTTATTGATTATGCTTCATTCGGAGAAGGAAATATCTGCAAACTTGGTGTTCGGGAAAATACAGATTTGAAAGATATCCAAAAAGCTTTTCAGGCTGCGGGACTGAACCTGATTGAATAAAACCTAAAAAACAAACCGATTATGAAACGGATTCTACCCATATTATTAGGCATTGTTTTTTTGCTGATGATATCTGAAAAAGGCCATTCGCAATGTTCCAATTGTGTTTCCAATTATCCAAGCGGTACATTTTCAAGCACAAATGCCAGCCTTGAAACTGTAAGCACATGTATGTATGGCGGCGAATATGCATATTTTGATGTCACCAGTGGTGAAACCTACACCTGGACAACCTGTTCAGGCTCCGGTTTTGATACCCAGCTTAGTTTGTATCAGGGCACATCCTGTGGCGGAACAGATCTGGCTTATAATGATGATGATTGCGGATTGCAGTCTACCATTACCTGGACAGCTACATTTACCGGAACCGTAACGGTATTGCTGAGTGAATATTCCTGCAACTCCAATTCTACATGTATGACCCTGGAGTGGGCTTGCACAAGTTGTGGCGGCGGCACTCCTTCGGGCGATTGTGAAGACGCTCTCCCATTTTGTACCAGTGATTCCTATACCTTTCCTGCAAGTACAAATGTTCCTGATATGGGTTCTGTAGGTTGCCTGTCTACAACCCCCAATCCGGCCTGGTACTGGATGGAGATTGACCAGCCCGGTGATATTGATATCCATATCTCCAGCGGCGGAGATGTTGATTTTATTGCCTGGGGTCCTTTCAATTCCCTCAGTGAGGCATGTGCATCCGACCTGATGTCAAATTCAGGTGTTGATTGCAGTTATTCCACTGCATCTACGGAAACAGCCAACATCACAGGTGCATTGCCCGGGGAAGTATATGTTCTTTTAATTACCAATTATGCCAATATAGAAACAAATATTTCATTTAATCAAACGGGAGGTGGCGGATCCACAAATTGCGGTATTGTAGCTCCTCCCATAGCAAACAACGGGCCTCTGTGTGAGGGGGAAACACTGGAACTGACAGTTAGTTCACCCGAGCCGGGAGCATCTTACAGCTGGTCCGGCCCCAATGGTTTTACATCCACTGCCATGGAGCCTACAGTATCAAATGTGAGCACAGCCGATGCCGGAACGTACTCGCTGGTTATTACTGTTGGTCCGGATACAAGTGATCCGGAAACTACTGATGTGGAGGTGAATCCGAATGTTACACCCACCTTTAATTCTGTGGGGCCATATTGTGAAGGGGATGTCATACCTGCTCTTCCCACAACTTCGAATGAGGGAATTACAGGGAGCTGGTCTCCGGCAATAGACAACACAAGCACAACAACATATACATTTACCCCTGATGCCGGCCAATGTGCGCTTACAACCAGTATGACAATCGATATTACTGAGCAAACTTCCCCGACTTTTGATCAGGCTGGCCCATACTGCTACGGTTCCGCTATACCGGATCTTCCCACAATGTCAAATGAGGGAATTGAAGGGAGCTGGTCTCCGGCAATAGACAATACAAGCACAACAACATATACATTCACGCCTGATGCAGACGAGTGTGCATCCACAACCAGTATGACCATAGATATTACACCACAGACTGTTCCGACATTTGATTCTTTTGGTCCCTATTGTGAAGACAGTCCGGTTCCGGATCTGCCAACAACCTCCAACAATGGCATTACAGGGAGCTGGTCACCTGCTATTGACAATACCACAACAACAACCTATACTTTCACACCGGATTCCGGCGAATGTGCTGAATCTGTAGATTTAACGATTGATATCATACCTAAGGCAACACCAACATTTGATTCGGTGGGGCCGTATTGTGCAGAGGAAAATATTCCTGATCTTCCGGATGTATCAAACAATGGTATTAGCGGTAGCTGGACACCGGCCATAAACAATACAAGTACTACAAACTATACATTTACGCCTGCGCCGGGAGAGTGTGCCCTGGCTTCAGACATGACAATTACCGTCTTTGATAATCCAGTCCCCGTGGCTGATAATACAAGTCCGTTGTGTGCAGGGGAAAGCCTGGAAATATCAGCAGAACCAGATGGCATGCTGTCTTACGCATGGTCAGGTCCCAACGGGTTTTCCTCATCTGAGCAAAACCCCGTTGTCAGCGATACCACAGGAGTCAATGCAAGTGGAGCATACACAGTCATTGTCGAAAACAACAATGGATGTACTGCTGAGGCTGAAACCACTGTAGAAGTTTATCCACAACCCGAAATTAGCCTGAGCTATGTTGATCCGCTTTGCTTTGAAAGCTGCGATGGTGAAATTGAAGTAATGGTTTCGTCGGGCAGCATGCCTTATGAATACAGTATTGATGGCGGCATGAGCTTTTCTACTGAAAATGTTTTTGAGGGCTTATGTGAAGGAAGCTACATTCCTGTTGTCAGGGATGCTCAGACTTGTACTGCAGAGGTTGAAACAGTGAATCTTACAGACCCCCAGCCCCTTTCCGTTGATCTGGTTTCAGTGCAGGACCAGAACTGCCAAAGTCCCGGTTTGGCAGAGGTTTCGGCACATGGAGGTACTACGCCGTATGATTATCACTGGCCTGTGGATGCCGGAGATGTCAATAATGGCCTTGCATCAGCTATACCGGCTGGTGATTATGTAGTAAGCGTAACGGATGCGCATAATTGTCAGGAAGAACTTCACTTAACTGTAGGCATGGCCAGTGATTTTTCTGCTGATGCTACAGTGAAATCACATGTGCAGTGTTTTGGCGAGTATTCCGGTGTGATTGAAGTGGACATTTCCAGCGGTACTCCCAATTATGAGATAGACTGGAGTGACGGTTCCGAAATTACTGCTGAAACCGCTTATACCATTCGTAATCTGCCCAAAGGTACTTATGGACTAACTGTAACGGATGCAGACGGCTGCAGTGAAACTTTTGACCTGACCGTGGACGGCCCGGATGCACCCTTGAGCGTGCAAATTCAAAAGCAGGATGTTTCCTGCTATGGTGCTGAAGATGGAAAGGCTCAGGCATTTGTGTCAGGAGGGACATCACCTTATACGTTTGAATGGAGGAAGAATTATCTTGTTTCGCAAAATGCATTCGCAGGACATTTGTCTGGCGGAAATTATCACCTGAGTCTGAAAGATGATCATAATTGTGTAGTGGATACAAGCATAAGGATATACGAACCCCCGGAGATTCTGGTGGATTACATCCTCAATCATCCCTCATGCCGGGGAAATAACGATGGATATATCGAACTTACAGTGTCAGGAGGAACGGAGCCCTACACTTATTTCAAAGGAGAAAATCCTGCTAATTTACCGTATTTTGATAATTTACATGAGGGCAATTATGATATTGAAATTGTAGATGCTGATGGATGCAAAAAGAAACTGAAAACAATCACACTGGCGGACGATCCCGTAGAATGCCTTAGGGTACCAAATGCTTTTACACCTAACGGCGATGATAACAATGATACCTGGATTATTGAAAATCTTGAAATGTTTCCCAAAGCATTGGTGAAAGTTTATAATCGCTGGGGTCAGGTTGTATATAGTGGCATGCCCGATGATGAACCCTGGGATGGTAAAGATCTAAACGGAAAACGTGTGAATACGGGATCCTATCTGTACCATATTGAAATCTTTACGGATGCAAAACCATATACAGGCGTTGTGACTGTTGTATACTAACCTGAAGAAGGATGTAGCTTCCGGGTATGCTATGGATCAACGTAAGTTGAGGATAATAAACCATCCTGATACATGGACTTTGGAGTTATTCTGAATGAAATTGTGGCTTACGTGATTGCTTAGCTTTCGTTAAAAAAGGTACAAAATTGTGCATTTCGGATTTTAACTCCATTTTTATTGGTATACTAATATTATAGCTTTAGGCGTATTATATAGCCCAAGCTCGCTTGTTTTCCAATTCCTGTTGTTTTTTGTTTTGATATGGAAAATTTTCGAAAAAAGTCAGATATTTTCAGTATCCATTAAAGAAATTATTCGTATATTGAAGGTGGGAAAGATTCATGAAAATGCGGTATGTGTTTTTGTGAGATTATGTAGACAAATGCCTGTTAAAGTGGGGAATAAGAAAAGTATAGTTGGTTGATATAAATGGTTGTGTTTAGGAGTGAACATCAAAAATGCCGGCAAAATTTGCCTGTTGTTGACGAGATGATTTTTTACAATGCAGATGGTAATATCTTTTCATCTTTATTGGAAAAATCTGATTTTATTGAACCAGCCATTGATACAATCAGGACGGGAAAACAGTAATAAATTTTGTTTGGTTTATCCTGAATCGGGAAATGAGTACTATTTAGGATAAACATATGAGCATCAATAATAATGACTATAGAAATTCGGGGCATATTATGAAGCGTATATTTTGTATTTTATTTACAATTGTTATCAGTTTGATTTTTGTTTCAACTGTAGCAGGGCAGTGTTTCAATTGTGATGCGAATTTTCCCAGTGGAAATCATACTACAACCAGTAGCACACTTACCGATGTAAGCACAATTATCTGGGGGGGAGATTATTCATATTATGATGTTACAGCTGGTGAAACCTATACATGGACTACCTGTTCAAGTGGCGCTTTTGATACCCAGCTTACACTGTTTCAGGGTGCTGGATGTAGCGGAACAGTGCTTGATTACAACGATGATGATTGTGGCCTGCAGTCTACCATTACCTGGACAGCAACATTTACCGGGACAGTAACCGTGCTGGTGAGCGAATTCGATTGCCTTACAAACACAACTTCCACAACCCTGGAGTGGGCATGTACTTCCTGTGGTGGTGGCGGAGGGGGCGGCGATCCCTGTCCGGATTACTCCAATACCGTATCCAGCTCAAATGAACACTGCGCAGGACAAACCTATTATTTTGAAGTTCAAAATACTGACTGCAACGGAAATATTTATTTCGATGTGGTGGGTAATTATGGCTCATCCTATGCGAATGAAATTACCTGGGAAGTAACGAGCAATCTGACATCCAATGTGGTTGCCAGTGGTGGACCGGGTACAGATGGTGCCAACATAAATGTTCCTGTTGGACCAATTGACCCTTCTGTTGAAGGAACAGTTTTTACGGTAACTGTTTATGATTCTTTTGGTGACGGATTTAATGGAACGGGTGGGTATGTCTGTATCGAACAAAGCGGTACAGAAATTTGCGGACATGTTGATGGTGACTTTGGTTCAGAAGGCTCAACCATGTTTATGCCCGATGTTATCATATCATCTTCTACCATTACAATTACTACACCTGGTGGGGATGTTACTGAAACTGTATCCAATTGTAAAAACTTCAGAACACCCATTACAATCGATAATTCTTTGTTCTGTACTACCACAACAGTGGATCTTCCATGGGAAATCGTCTGCGATGATAGTGGTGCTGTATTGGCCAGTGGTACACATGCAATGACAATATATCCCAATACACCTACAGATATAAGCGATATTGTGGATATCACATACGATGCAGCCAGTTGCCAATGGGAGACCAGCTGGCAAAATGATTGTAATTTGTCCCATCTCGGAGATGTATTCGACATAACACCAGATCCCACAGCTGCTTCTGATCCTTGTGAAGCTCAGAACCCGGAAACCTTTACGCTCCAGTATAATGGAGTAGGTGGTGGTTTGCCCTGTTGCAATACCGCAGGTCCGGCAGCTCCAATCACATATACTGGAACGCAGGGAACAGCTGATGCAGTGCCTGCAAGTTCGCCCTTTGGTGGAACTAACAACGCTGCCTATCTGACAATTCCGCCAAATGGATCCGGTGGTTCTGCCACTATATTAACCCTGGATTTTGACATGAGCGGGTTTTGTTTCGACCATCCAAATGGAGAACCTACAGACTTTTGGGTTACCATCCTTGTAGATGGCTCAGTGGTGTATGATACCCAGTATTTTGATCCGACAACATCAGCAAGTATTTCACTCGATGCGGCCGATATTCCGGATTATGACCAAAATAGTATCGTTGAGGTTTATGTCTATCCAAACACATTTAGTTCCGGAGGAACAAATACTACATTTGTCCCGGGAGGGAACTGTGGCGCTCTTGCAAGTGGAGATTGGACTGCCGATACCTTTGATTTAAGCATTGATGTTGAATTTGATGAAATGGCACCAACACCAATTAGTTGTGCTTACAATGCAGATGTTAATAAACCATGTTGTGATGTCACTACTGTTGCTGATCAGGCTGAAACCATATGCTCAGGAGAGACATTTGGCCTTGCTTCATGGCAATCTGCCGTTGAAACTCCGAATCCTGCCTGTATCGTATATTCAAGCGTTACGCCTGTTGCCGGCTCTGTCCCGCCTGATAATAATCTGCCTGATGGTATTAACGGTGGAGGATCAACAATTGTACAATCCGTAAGTGCTTATGCCTATTGTGATGAAAATGGAAACGGTGCTGTTGATGCCGGAGATACATACACATTGTTGAGTACCTATGATTTAACAGTGAATCCAATACTTACCCCAACCTTTACTCAACTTGGCCCGTATTGCGAAGGTGATACGCCGGATGCTTTGCCCGGAACATCAACAAATG
>JBKGYK010000074.1:0-14860 GCA_046546095.1 Bacteroidales bacterium | reverse complement strand
CTTTGTGAGAACCAAAAACAAAACCCCTTTGCGGGAAAATAAATATAAACAAACATGTAAAATACAACATTATGAAAATTACAGAACAAGCAGCAAAACAATTGAAAGACATTCTTGAAAAACAGGACAGCCCCGAAGCAGGCATCAAAATCTACGCTACACAGGGATGTTGCGGCCCCTCTCCTGCCATGGACATTGCCAGCAAACCAGGGTTCGATGACACCCAAATCGAAATTGACGGCATCAACTTTTATGTCGCCAATGAACTGGCAGACAAAATGGAAAATACCCTGATCGAACTAAGCCCCGATGGCTTCCGCATTCACGGATTTCCTAAAAAGAACAATTGTTGCGACTAAGTCAAAAAAAACAAATTTTTGAACATCAACTTCAAACTCCCTACGGTATGAACGATAAGGTAAAGAAAGCAGCGGTTAAGAAAAAATATTCCGGCATTGCCAGGCAATCTTTGCCCATGGACAACAGCTCTTGCTGTGACGTTCCCGGTTGCTGCGGCGAAGATGGTGATATCAATATGGGTGCTGCAGATTATCACAAGGAGAAGGGATATAATCCCGATGCCGATCTGGGCTTGGGGTGCGGCGTTCCAACCCGGGCAACCAATATTAACCCCGGAGACACAGTACTTGATCTGGGAAGCGGTGCCGGCAATGACTGCTTTTTGGTCCGTTCCATCACCGGAAGCTCAGGCCATGTTACCGGACTTGATTTTTCGGAGGAAATGGTAGCAAAAGCCAGGCACAATGCCCGCAAGGCAGGATTTGAGAATATGGACTTTATTGTGGGCGATATTGATGACATGCCCCTTGAAAGCAATCAGTTCGATGTTGTCATTTCAAATTGTGTGCTCAACCTGGTACCCGGCAAAGAAAAAACTTTTGCAAAAATTATGCGCGTGTTGAAACCCGGTGGTCGTTTTTGTGTTTCTGATGTGTTGTCAAAAGCAGACTTGCCCGAATCGTTACGTTCCGATGCGGAATTGTATGCCAGTTGCATATCTGGTGCACCGGTAATTGCAGAATACCTTGCCACCATAGAGCGGGCAGGATTTGAACAAACAGAAATTCATAAAAAAACGCCCGTCAGCATTCCGGAAAACATCCTGAAAAAGCATCTGAATGATGAACAGCTTCAGGCATTTCGTTCCGGTGATAACGGTGTTTTTTCTTGCACCATAAGCGGTACAAAACCCACTGTTTAATTAACATTTACATTTACTGTTATGAGTAAACCTTTTAAGAAAATCACAATTCCTGACAGTCCCAAAAAGACCATAGGCTTCTTTGAAAAATACCTCAGCATCTGGGTAGCCCTTGGCATCATTGCAGGCATTGCCCTGGGACATTTTGCCGGCAACAGCATAGAATTCATCAGCGGGCTGGAAATCGCCAAAGTAAACATCCCCGTTGCCATACTCATCTGGCTGATGATATATCCCATGATGCTTCAGGTGGATTTTACCAGCATCAAAAAAATCAGAAAAAGGCCCCGCGGTGTGGTTTGGACACTGGTTATCAACTGGCTGATTAAACCATTTAGCATGGCCTTCTTTGCCTGGATATTTTTTGACAAGCTGTACGCTGCCTGGATAGACCCGGAGCTTGCCGCTGAATACATTGCAGGTGCTATCATACTTGGTGCTGCCCCCTGCACAGCCATGGTATTTGTCTGGTCATACCTTTCAGATGGTGATCCGAATTACACCCTCGTGCAGGTTTCTGTCAATGATCTGATCATTCTGGTGGCTTTTATTCCCATCGTCGGACTACTGCTGGGCATCACCGACATCTCAATACCCTACGACACCTTGCTGTACAGCATACTGATTTTTGTGGTCATTCCTCTCATCGCCGGGGTCATTACCCAACGCATTCTGCTCCGGCGAAAAGGCAAAGACTGGTTTAAAAATACCTTTTTGCCCAAATTGAAACCGGTTAGCATCATCGCTTTGCTGGTAACACTGGTATTTCTCTTTGCTTTTCAGGGACAAAATATCATCAACAATCCCCTGATAATTCTATTGGCGGCCGTACCTCTGGTAATTCAAACCTACTTTATATTTTTCCTTGCCTGGTTTGGCGGTAAAAAACTCAAACTCAACTACCAGGTTTGCGCCCCTTCTGCCATGATCGGTGCCAGCAACTTTTTTGAACTTGCCGTGGCCGTGGCCATTGCGCTCTTCGGACTGCAATCCCCGGCAGCCCTGGTAACCGTTGTCGGTGTGTTGGTGGAAGTTCCGGTGATGTTGTCACTGGTAGCCTACGCCAAAAAACACAGGTATTGATAAGCATTATACTTGATATGATGTGGGCGCCCCCTGCCTGCAAGTGTTAATTTTTATTGTCAGGCAGACGGGTGTCCTGGCGCGAAATCATCAATCTAAAAAATCACAGCTTCAATTTTTTTTGGAATCTATCTGGTATTTTTGTATCTTGTGTTTTACAACCAAACAAAATAAATAAATTATGAAACACACTACTTTTGCTATTTCTCTAATACTTATTGGATTTGTCACTCAGGTGGGAGCTCAGGAATACATCCCATTGCTTCAGGATGGGAAAATCTGGAACTTCACCACAGAATATTACCCTGAAGCACCCGATAATCCCGGCGACACCATAACCATCAGCTATCTACTCTCGGGAGATACGGTAATAAACAGCACAACCTATCAAATCCTTTACCAGATTGCCTGCGCTGAGACAGCAAATGTACAGCCCGCCGGTGACCCGGTTGCATTCTTACGGGAAAATACCGACAGTCAAAGGGTATTTATCTATTCAGAAGGTGAAGAGCTCCTTCTATATGACTTTTCTTTACAAGAAGGAGATACAGTTCACGGAGAAGATTATGCCTTTGAATCCCATCTCGACATGGTGGTCACCCAAACAGACAGTATTCTCATTAACGAAAATTATTGTAAACAAATCGATTTTAATGTTACAGACGACAACAACTGGACATCCGGCTGGACAGAAAGCACTGGTGGAGTTTCTCTCCTGGATTACATCAAGGGAGATACATGGTATTCAGAAATCCTGAATTGCCTGTATGAAGATGGACTGCTTGTGTATTACGATACCGAATATAATGACTGCTGCCCGGAAGTCACCGGCATTGAAGATGAAAATGTCCACCATGCCAATCTGAAAATATATCCCAACCCGGCAATGAACACCGTACAAATCGAATTTAATGACTCAGAACCCGCACATGTTTCCATTCTTGACATCCGGGGAAAATTGGTACACAAGGCTCCCCTTGAAAGTGGAAAAGCAGAGATTGATCTGTCTCATCTGCCAGCCGGTGTATATGTAGCAAAAATCACAGGCAGCTTTGGTGTCATCAGCCGGAAGTTAAGCCTGAAATAGCAGCTTTCATCAGCATCTGAGTGTATCCGCATGATTTAACATTCAAAAGCAACATTGGCTTAACACGGCATAAGGCGAAATTTATTATTTTTACATAAAATTTACCGCCTTATGAATTCAATGAAAGCAATTTTCATACTGATAATGTTTGCTGCCGGGCAGCTTATGGCTCAGGACATTGTTCTGCTTCACAGCAACGATTTACATTCCAAGCTCAACGGATATTCACCGGAAACGGAATACAGCCCATTAAGCTCAGGTGATGATGGAACGCGCGGTGGCTTTGCCCGCATTGCCGGACTCATCCGGGAAGAAAAATCAAGCAATGCCGATGACATTGTGCTGGCAGTAGATGCAGGCGATTTTCTTATGGGCTCACTCTTTCATTCCCTGGAATCGGACACCGGTTTTCAACTCCGGCTGATGCACGACATGGGTTACGATTACCTCACCATCGGGAATCATGAATTTGATTACGGCCCGGAAGTGCTGGCACAGATCATCAACAAAGCCCGTGAGAAGGGAGACATACCTCAACTTTTGCTAACCAATGTGAAATTTGATGATGACGATCCGCGGGATGATGCCCTTGAATCCCTATATGAAGAGGGTGTAATCAGTCCATATATCATTCACGAAGAAAAAGGCCAAAAAATTGCTTTTCTTGGTATTTTCGGAGAAGATGCAGAAGAGGTGCAACCATACCTGACACCTGTAAGCATCACCAATCCCATCAAAACAGCGAAAAAAACAGCCAAAGAGCTCAAAAAAAGCGGAAAGGCCGATGTGGTTATTGTCTTGTCCCATTCGGGTATAGAAAAAGAAAAAGGCGAATGGGGTGGTGAAGATGTTAAACTGGCTGATAAAAGCTCCAAATGGGTGGATGCCGTAATATCCGGACATACTCACACCACACTTACAGAACCGGTTGTTGCAGACGGTGTCCCCGTGGTGCAAACCGGTGCAGGCGGCCAAAACATGGGCAGACTTGTGTTGTCTGAAGAAAATGACCTTGTTCAGATGAAAGATTTCACATTGATTCCGCTTAATGATGAAATAAAGGGCATATCTAAAGTGCAGGATAATATTAACAGGCAACAAAGACTGGTGCAATCTGAAATTCTTGATCCCCTTGGCATTGAATACGACAAAGCAGTATTTGAGTCGGATTTTGAAATGAGCTGTGAAGAAACGGGAGATCTGGATGCCTCTTTGCTGGGACCGTTTATTGCCGATGCCATACAATACAACATCACATCACAGGGCATACATTCCGATATGTCCCTGGTAGCTGCCGGCGTTATCCGCGATCGTATCAATCCCGGAAAAACCGGAAAACAGGGCATTGCCGACATTTTTCGCATCTGCTCACTTGGCCAGGGTGAAGATGACATCCCCGGCTACGCTCTGGCGCAGGTTCACCTCACCGCCAACGAGCTGAAAAAGGTCATTGAAGTTTTGTATATGGTGCGTGAATCCTCTCCCTCCAGTTTCATTTATTACAGCGGTATTCGCATACATGCCAACCCGGATAAAGGATTTTTGAATAAAATACAGAAAATAGAACTGGGCAGCGACAGCACAGGCTGGAAAGAAATTGACCTGAGTAAGAAAAACGACAAACTGTACGCGGTGTCAGCCAATGCCTATATGCTTGAATTTCTGGGTATGATTAAGCAAAAAACCTTCGGACTGGTACGGGTAAAGCCCAAACTGGCTGATGGCAAAGAATTTGAAGACATCCGGGCAACGGTGATCGACTTTGATCCCGACAAACCCGGCATACAGGAAGGCAAAGAATGGTTGTCATTTTACCGCTATGCCATATCTTTCCCCGACACAGACGGCAACGGCATCCCGGACATTCCGGAAAAATACAGAACCCATACCAATCCGGTAATTGAAATACAAGACGAATAGTTACCGGACGGCTTCCGCAAGCTGATCCGGCTTAACGAGTGATTCCTCACCGCTCTGCATGTGTTTGAGTTTGACTTTGCCGGATTTTATTTCTTCTTCCCCGGCCATCACAACCCAGGGTATTTGCTTGCGGTCGGCATATTTCATTTGTTTTTTCATTTTTGCAGCTTCCGGATATATTTCTGCATTGATGCCGGCTTTTCTCACCTTTGCCAACACAGGCAGGCACCAGGCCTCTTCCTTCTCACCAAAATTCACAAACAAAAGTTCACTTTGATGCATTTCTGATTCGGGGAAACCACTACTTTGCTCCAACACATCATATATTCTGTCGGCGCCAAAGGAAACACCAACCCCAGACATGTCAGGCAAGCCAAAAATGCCGGTCAGATCATCGTAGCGACCGCCACCACAGATGCTGCCCATCTGAACATCCCGTGCTTTCACTTCAAAGATAGCTCCGGTGTAGTAATTCAGACCACGGGCCAGGGTGGTATCCAGCTCAATATCAGCATCAAATTCAAAGGCATCAAAATAATTCCATAGCTTTTCAACCTCAGCAATTCCCTTCATTCCGGTTTCTGAATCTTTCAACAGAGATTTCAGAGCATCAATTTTCTCAGCAGTGCTGCCACTTGCTTCAAAAACATCCATCATTTGCTCTGCTTTCGCCTGTGGAATATCCTGATTTGTCATTTCCTCAAGCACTTTGTCCCGGCCAATTTTATCCAGCTTATCCACAGCAACGGTAATATCTGTAAATTTATCCTCAACACCCAGGCTTTCTGCAACGCCCATCAGTAGTTTCCGGTTGTTGATTTTGATGATTACAGGCAGATTAAGGCGTCTGAACACCTCATCCATGATCTGCACAAGCTCAAATTCATTCAGGAGGGAATCCGAGCCAATCACATCCGCATCGCACTGGTAAAACTCACGGTAACGACCTTTTTGCGGACGGTCGGCACGCCATACAGGCTGAATCTGATAGCGTTTAAAGGGAAATACAAGCTCGTTTTGGTGCTGCACTACAAAGCGCGCAAAGGGCACAGTAAGGTCATACCTCAGTCCTTTTTCTGACAGCCTGAAGGTCAACTTGTTGATATCCCGTTCTCTAAGTTCCTGATCGGATGCTTTTTTCAAAAAATCACCGGAGTTGAGGACTTTAAACAGAAGTTTATCGCCTTCATCACCATATTTCCCCAGCAGGCTGCTGAGCTTTTCCATGGCCGGTGTTTCTATGGGCAGGTATGCGTAATTTTCAAACACCGCACGTATGGTATTGAAAATGTAATTGCGTTTGAGCATCTCAGCAGGGGTAAAATCCCGCATGCCTTTTGGTATGGATGGTTTTTGTGCCATAATTACTGAATTTGCTGCCAAAATTAACAAAATATGGGCAGACAGTTTTGATCAGGGTGGATTTTATGCAATCTTGCAGCATGAACCATGACATTCCTGATGCATATTTTGCCCGGTTAACAAAAATCAGCCGGAGATAAATCCCCGGCTGATGAAAATTATTTTGGTTCTATGCTTCTATTCAAAGAAGCTCAGTTCTCTGATAAATGGTTCATAGCCCATATCTCGCAGGTTTTGCATGGCGTCACGGGCTTCCTCTCGGGTATCGAAACGGCCTACATAATAGCGATAGAATCCGTCATCACCACGGCTTTCTTTTACACCTATCAGGTCATCAAAGTAGTCAATGGACCTACGGTTTTTCAGGGCAAAAATCTGTATAGTGAAGGTACCATCTTCATCAGCTTCCATGGTTTCATCACCGGCGATCAATTCTTCAGTAGCCTCTGTCGCTTTTTCGATTGGCTCAATAACAAGCTCTTCGCGTGTTCCCTGCTTAAGCACAGAGAATTCAACACGGCGGTTAAGCTGCCGGCCTTCCGGATTATCCTGCCCGTTTTTCATATTGGCAGCAATGGGATCGGTTTCTCCGTACTTTTTGGTAATCAGACTGGATGGAGCAACCCCTTTATTCACCAGGTAATCTTTCACAGATTTGGCACGTCTGTATGACAACAGATAATTGTACTCATTGGAACCCAGTGCATCGGTATGGCCGGCAATTTCAATTACAGCATCGGTATTGTTGAGCATGTATTCAGCCAGCGCATTCAGGTTTTCGTGATATTCAGGAATAATTCTGTAGCTGTCAAATTCAAAGAAGATATTTTTCACAACGACCTCTCCCCTGGTGGTGGTGGCTGTAGCGGAAAGGTCGATATCGAGAAATTCCTCTTCGCCTTCAGTAATATCGAGTCCGTAAATAATCTCAGCATAGGAAGGAACATTTCCCTGAGCAACAATATCATCGGCCTCAACCCCGGCTTTTATCAGTTCGTCTTTCACCACATCAAAGCGCTGTCCGCTAAGGGGATGACTTGGGGGGAAGTTGATTGTTACGGCCATGGGTGTTTCTGTGGTATCCACAAGGCCAGCCATTTTATCAATCGCACGGTTTCCGCTTGGTGTCATATCCACTTCTCCCGATTCAAACAGCACCCTGTCATGATAAGCATAGAGTTGCACAACTACAGGATTCAGATCCACGGGTTCATAATCACTGGCAAATTTATCTGCATCCTCTTTGGTTGGTTCAATCTCCGTTGTCACCATTTGCCGTCCATTCACATTATAGATCAGGTCGTATTCTGATCCGGGACGCAAGGTCAGGACATATTCTCCTGTGTATTTATTGGGCCGGTATACACCGGCAATGGTATTGGTTTTCTTATTCCTTGCTACGATCACCACATCTTCCGGTATGTTATCTTCAGAATCCGTAACAGTTCCCTGATAGATGGCCAGATTTGTAATGAAAACATCTTTGTGATTAATCTGATAAATATCCAGGTCACCGTATCCTTCTTCCCTGTATGTACTAAGATAACCTCGTCGTCCGTCCATACTCATAACATAGGAAACATTGTCACCTGTTGTATTGATGGGATATCCCAGGTTCACCGGCGGGCCGAAGGTGTAATCTTCATTCATTTTAGCATAAAAGATATCAAATCCTCCGATGGTTTCATGTCCTTTGGAGCTAAAAAAGAGGGTTTGTCCGTCGGGGTGTATAAAGGGAGTTTCTTCATCATAGGGAGTATTGATGTTTTCACCCAAGAGACGGGGTTCTCCGAATTCATCATTGGGCAATCTTCTGACAACGTAGATATCCAGGCCTCCATAACCTCCGGGTCTGTCGCTTGTAAAATAAATGCTTTGGTTATCCGGAGAAATACAGGCATGAGTTTCCCTGTTCTCGGTATTGATTTCTTCAGTCAGCAGCTCCGGTTTTGCCCACTCGGTGGTATCTTTTCCTTTTTTTGTGGTAAATATGTTACCTGCCTTGTATTCTGAGCGAAAAAACAGCAGAATATCGCCCTCGGTTGACAATCCGATGGATGCTTCATTTTCCTCTGTATTGATATGTTCTCCCATGCGTTCAGGGGAAGTCCATTCCTCATTCTCCTTTCTTGAGATAAATAGATCCTCATCCTGATTATAAAATGATTCATCAGACTTTGGCCGTTTGGAAGTAAACACCATTTTTGATTCGTGAGCATCAATTACAGGGGAGTGATCAGAATACTTTGAGTTAATTACCGGACCCATATTAATCATATCAACATTAACAGGTACATCAACCATCCGCTGAGCCCTTTTGGTAATGTCAATCTGCCGCTTGGTTTCGTCTTCATCAAACCCGGAAACAGGATTTATGTCCGGCACATAGGAAAGATATACTTCAAAGGATTCTATTGATTTAGCAAATTCCATATTGATGCGAAATGCCTGTCCAAGAAAGAAATAGGTTATGGGAGGTGCATTACGTTCCCGGTGATTGTCAGGCTCGAAATCTTTGCTAACGTATTCCGAAGCATATTCAAGTTTTTCTTCTGCCATTTTTTGCATGGTTCTGCTTTTCAGATAGCACAGACCAAGCTTGTATTGGACATTCGCATTATCCGGGTCAATGGAATTCAGTTCTTCCAGTAAAGGAACAGCGGCATTATAATTTTCCTCATAAATATATGCAGAGGCATCATAAAACAGATTTACAAAACGCCGGTCCGGCTTTCTCTGACCAAAAGCGGTCAATATCGCTGTAAATAACAAAATAAATAGCAGGCTTCGCTTCATGGTATGTTCTTTTCAATATTGGATGAAGGTAAAGATACAAAATAATACAAAAATGCCAAATCGGCCACATTCCCCATGTGGCAATACTTTTATGCTATATCATTGTTTCTGCATTATGGATAATACTCTGAATATCAAAGCCACAAATCTGCTTAAGTTCATTTACCTGTCCATGATGTATCCATTTGTCGGGCACACCGAGGCGTTTAATTTTCAGAGGGATTTGTTGATCGGCATAGTATTCAAGTACTGCCGAGCCGAAGCCACCAGCGATTGAACCATCTTCCACTGTGAGAATTTTGCCGGTTTTTTCGGCGACAATATCCAGGAGTTTTTCATCGATTGGTTTAACAAAACGCATATCGTAATGATTGATACTAATCCCTTTTTCCCTGAGTTTTTTCGCAGCATACCTGACGGCATTACCAACGGCTCCATAGGAAAGTATAGATATTTCAGCTTCGTCATGTTCTTCCATCACCCTACCTTTTCCTACCGGGATTTCTTCAAAGGCTTTCTCCCATTTGACATGCATTCCATATCCGCGCGGATACCGGATAACCACGGGACCTTTCGGCTTCACCTGTGCTGAATACAGCATCTGTCGGAGTTGAATTTCGTCCATAGGAGCCGCAATAACAAGTCCGGGGACAGTTCTCAGGGCAGGGATATCATACAGGCCATGATGGGTCACACCATCCTGTCCCACAAGTCCGGCACGGTCCAGACAAAGAATCACCGGCAGGTTTTGAATCGCCACATCATGAATGATCTGATCGTATGCACGCTGGGCAAAGGTTGAGTATATCGCACAGTAGGGAATATATCCTTGTGTGGCCATTCCTGCAGCAAAGGTAACAGAGTGTTGCTCAGCTATTCCCACATCAAAACATCTGTCGGGAAATTTTTCCATCATTTCGTCCAGAGACGAACCTGTTGGCATGGCCGGTGTTATGGCAACAATATTATCATTTTTCTCAGCCAGCTGTGTAATGGTTTTACCAAACACTTCCTGGTATTTGGGTGGTGTGGGTTTGGTATTCTCAGACTTGATAATGATTCCGGTGGTTTTGTCAAATTTTCCCGGGGCATGCCACAGGGTCTGGTCTTTTTCGGCTGAAGCAAATCCTTTGCCTTTTTGTGTGAGCACATGCAACACTTTTGGCCCGGGAATTTTTTTCAGGTCATCCATGATTTTTGTCAGATAAACAACATCATGTCCGTCCACCGGACCAAAATATCTCAGTTTAAGGGATTCAAACATATTGCTTTGACGCATGACAATCGCCTTGATCCCGTTATTTATCTTTTGCACAAAATCGCGGGCATTGGGGCCACCGGCCCGGTTTACAGCTCCCAGAAATCTCCACACATCATCTTTCACCTTGTTGTAGGTTTTGGATGTAGCAATATCAATGAGATATTCCTTCATTGCTCCGGAATTGGGCGAAATGGCAATATTGTTATCATTCAGTATAATGGTCATGTTTGGATGCAGGGCACCGGCATTGTTGAGTGCTTCAAAAGCCATACCTCCTGTCATGGCACCATCACCGATAACTGCAACAATTTGCTTTTGGCCACCTGCAAGTCTGTCGGCAACAGCCATGCCCAGAGCTGCGGATATTGAGGTGGAGGAATGGCCAACACCAAATGCATCATATTCTGATTCCTGCCGTACAGGAAAACCACTGATACCCTTGAGCTTTCGGTTGGTGTGAAATGTATCCCTCCTGCCGGTTAGAATTTTGTGGGCATATGCCTGATGGCCAACATCCCAGACTACAAGGTCTTTGGGTGTATTCAAAGAATAATGAAGTGCTACAGCTAACTCTACCGCACCAAGGCTGGCACCAAGATGCCCCGGATTGCATGAAACCTCATCAATGATAAATTGCCGAAGCTCTTCGCACAGTTGAATCAAATCCTTGCTCTCCAATAACCTGAGATCCTCAGGTGAATTTATAGCGGCCAATAATTGTCCTGGCTTTGCTTGCATATTCATTTTCTTTACTACAAATTTAACAATAAAATTTGATTGCCTTCATCAGGAATGATTAACAAGTCATTGTCAATAAAAATCTGAACAAAATATTTTTTCATCCGTATTTATATCTATCTTGATCACTGCCCTTAGGTGGTTTTTTTTATTATTATTGGATAAGACAATAGAGAACAAAAATTCTATTATTTTTGATGTAAACATAAAAGTACATATCATGCAAAAGAAATTAATTCACATCTTAGCAGTCATAGCAATAACAGGAATGGTATTTTCCTGCGTGCCTGCCACAAAGTTTGAACAGGTAAAAGAGAAAAAAGAACAATGTGAAACTGAACTGGATGATATCAAGTCCACAAATGAAGAGTTGACCACGTCAAACAATGAACTGGAGGAAAAACTCAACCAACTGAAAAAGAAAAATAAGGGACTTGTGCAAGATACAACCATCAAGGGAGTTTCATACCGGACACTGACAGTTCAGTATGATAAAATCAATGAACTGTACAATCAGTTGCTGGATAACACAGAAAAACTGAGGGAAGGTGCTGATGCTGAGGCCAAGAAAACACTGGCCATGCTGCAGGAATCCAGAGAAGAATTGCAGAAACAACAGGATGAGCTCAGAGCACTGGAAGAACGCCTGAATAAGGAACGTGCCAATCTTGAGGCACTGCGCACTGAGCTGGAGATAAAAGAAGCCGAAATCAACCGCAAAAATGCACAAGTGGCTGAATTACAATCCATCCTGAACCAAAAAGATTCTGCTGTCAATGCCCTCCGTGATAAAGTAACAGATGCCCTGCTCGGATTTGAAGGTGAAGGACTTACAATCACAAAGAAAAACGGTAAAGTATACGTTTCCCTTGAAGAAAAACTGCTTTTCGAATCCGGAAAATGGACTGTTGACCCGCAAGGCAGGGAAGCAATAAAAAAACTGGGTGAGGTACTTGTCAAAAACAAGGACATTAACATTATGATCGAAGGGCATACTGATGATGTGCCTTATGGCGGAAGAGGCAATATCGAAGACAACTGGGATTTGAGTGTGAAACGTGCCACATCCATTGTGAAAATCCTGCTGGACAACTCTGACCTGGATCCAAAACGCCTGATAGCGGCCGGACGCGGAGAACACTTACCGGTTGCAGAAGGTGACAGTGCAGAAGCAAGACGGAAGAACCGCAGAACAGAAATCATTCTGACACCCAAACTTGACGAATTGCTTGATATTCTGAACGCCAACTAATTCAGGGGCATGGTAAAAAGCCTGAGTTTTTACAGAATTGTCAATTATATCCTATTGAGAAGCGGCTACCTGTTAAGCAGATTAACAGGTAGCCTTTTTTTGTGGGGGAAACCAATCAGTCTGAGTATAGAAATATCAGGCAATTGCCAGTTGCACTGCCCTGAATGCCCGCTGGGCAACGGCAAACACAATCAACGGACATTGATGTCATATGAGCTTTTTGCATCCATCATTGAGCAAAACAAAAAACACTTGTGGATGGTAAGTTTGTATTTTCAGGGAGAGCCCCTGCTCCATCCCGCGATAGGAAAGTTCATCACACTGCTGAAAAAACACCGCATATACACATCGGTTTCAACCAACGGAAATTTTGACAATCCGTCTCTGGCAGAAAAACTGGTACAAACAGGCCTGGATGAACTGATCGTTTCTGTCGACGGTGCAGATCAGGAAAGCTATGCATCATACCGCAAAGGCGGTTCTCTTATGAAAGCAATGGCTTTCATGCAAAACATCCGGCAAGCCAAAAAGCAAAGCAAAAAGAACAGGCCCCGTCTCATCATGCAGAGCATCATCATGCGGCAGAATGAGAGAAGCCTGACTCATCTGAAAACGATCGCAAAACAGGCAGAGGCAACACTCCGGTTAAAAAGCATGCAAATCATCAACCTAAACCAAACAGACTCCCTGCCGGAAAACCCAAAGCTAGGCCGATACAATATCACAGACGGCAGAGCTATGATTAAAAATCCTCTAAGAAATCATTGCTGGCGTGTATTTCGCAATCCTGTAATAACCAGCCATGGCGATGTGCTTCCATGCTGCTTCGACAAAGCCGGGAAGTATAAAATGGGCAATGTGCAGGACATACCGTTTTTGCATATCTGGCATTCCGGTGCATACCGGACTTTTGTGAAAAAAGTTTTCACGGAAAGAAAAAAAACGGATATTTGCACAAACTGTACAGAAGGAACAAAAAGCATTTATGTCTGATGTATATTTATCCATAGGCGGAAATCTTGGTAACAGACTACAAAATCTGGGCACCTGCCAGAGATATCTGGAGAAAACTCTATCCGGGATCGATAAGTTTTCGCCTGTCTACGAATCTGAGGCCTGGGGCTTTACACATCCTGCAGATTTTTACAATCAGATACTAAAATGCTATACGGAAATGTCTCCGCAGGCATTGTTGCAGGCCTGTCTGGAGATTGAAAACGATATGGGCAGGCAGCGCAATCCAGATAAAAAAGGAAATTATCAGGGCCGCATTATTGATATCGATATTATTTTTTATGATGACAGAATCATACGGGAAAGAAGCTTACAGATTCCGCATCCATCCCTGTATGACCGTTTGTTTGTTTTACTTCCAATGGCAGACATTGCTCCTGATTTTGTTGATCCGGCAAGCAAAAAGAATATCCGGGAGTTGATTTCAGAATGCACTGACCAAAGCAAAATAGCAAAAACAACTCATCCTGCAAAGCTTACTGACTATGAATAAGAATGAAATATTTATGCGCATGGCATTGCAGGAGGCAGGGCTGGCAGCAGAAGCAGGAGAAATCCCCGTGGGAGCTGTTCTCACCTGTGGCGACAGAGTAATTGCCAGGGCGCACAATCAGACAGAAACGCTACAGGATGCAACCGCTCATGCCGAGATGCTGGCCTTAACTTCCGGCATGGCTTCTATGTCGAGCAAGTACCTTCCGGAATGCAATTTATATGTAAGTCTTGAGCCTTGTATCATGTGTGCAGGAGCCATAGGTTTAAGCCAGATAAAGCAATTGCATTTTGCTGCAGGAGATGAAAAGCGTGGCTACAGAAAATACCAGGGCAATATTCTGCATCCAAAAACTGAGGTTTTTTCGGGTCTGTTTGCATCTGAATCGGCAGATATGCTCAGAACTTTTTTCAAAGCAAGGCGCAAAAATCAGGATATCTGACAAAGGAAAAGATCATAAAATACAGAATTTTAACAGATTTGATGATTATTTTTACGCTATGAAATTGCTTTTGGTGGAAGATAATAAAGAGCTGTCTAAAGATATTACAGAGTATCCGGCCAACCATGATTTCATTTTTGAAACAGCTTATGATTTCACTTCCGCCGAAGAAAAAATCATGTTGTACCGG
>JBKGYK010000073.1:0-14902 GCA_046546095.1 Bacteroidales bacterium | reverse complement strand
GAGGATGAGTGAATACACTAGTACCGCCAAAAAAAAAGGGACGGCTCTCCCATCCCTTTTCTGCATGTTATGTGATTGAATATCAATTGGCAAAGCTAAACTCACCATTCTGGTAATCCACCTGTATGGGCTTGTCTTTGTTTACTTTGTCGGCAATGATTTCCATGGATACAGCGTCCAGTATGTCTTTCTGGATTACGCGTTTTACCGGACGGGCACCGTATTGCGGATCCCAGCCTTTTTCGGCAAGCCTGTCTATGGCAGCTTCGCTAACGTCCAGTGTGATGCCTTGTTTGTTCAGGCGCTTGTTGACCATTTCCATCTGCAGGTGTACGATTTCTTTCAAATCTTTCTTACTCAGTGGTGTAAACAACAGCACATCGTCAATACGGTTGAGAAACTCGGGTTTCACTTCTTTGCGCATCAGCTGCAGCAACTGTTTGCGTATCTCATCGCGTTTTTCCACGGGCAGATCATCGCCCTGGTAGTCTTTCCAGGCCTCCTGCAGCAGTTGCGATCCCATATTGCTGGTCATCACCACGATGGTGTTTTTGAAATTCACTGTCCGGCCTTTGTTATCGGTCAAACGACCATCGTCGAGCAGTTGCAGCAGAATGTTGAACACATCCGGGTGGGCTTTTTCAATTTCATCCAGCAGCACCACCGAATAGGGTTTTCTGCGCACGGCCTCGGTAAGCTGACCACCTTCATCGTAACCGACATAACCCGGAGGTGCGCCCACCAGACGGGATACAGAGTGACGTTCCTGATACTCCGACATGTCGATGCGGGTCATCATGTCATCATCATCAAACATAAACTCAGCCAGGGCTTTTGCCAGTTCGGTTTTACCCACACCGGTTGTTCCCAGGAACAAAAACGAACCAATCGGGCGGTTCTGATCCTGCATCCCGGCTCTGCTCCTGCGCACGGCATTGCTCACAGAGGCAATTGCCTGATCCTGACCTACCACGCGCTTATGAAGTTCATCTTCGAGCTTGAGCAGTTTTTCGCGCTCGGATTGCATCATTTTGCTCACCGGAATGCCGGTCCAGCGGGCAACAATTTCTGCAATGTCTTCTGATCCCACTTCTTCGCGTATCATGGCTTTATCGCCTTGCTGCTTTATCAGATCTTCGCGCAGTTTCTTGATTTTTTCTTCTGCTTCTTTGATTTTGCCGTAACGGATTTCTGCTACAGCACCATAATCACCGGAACGTTCAGCTTTATCTGCTTCAAAGCGGTATTCTTCAATGGCTTTTTTGGTTTTCTGAATTTCATCTATGATGCCCCGCTCCTGTTCCCAGGCTGCGCGCATCTGATTGCGTTTGTCCCGTAGATCTGCCAGTTCTTTGCCAAGTTCATCGAGTTTTTTCTTGTCTTTTTCTCGTTTGATGGCTTCCCTCTCGATTTCAAGCTGTTTGATGCGGCGTTCGATTTCATCAATTTCTTCGGGAAGGGAATTCATTTCAAGCCTGAGTTTTGACGCCGACTCATCAATCAGGTCAATGGCCTTGTCTGGCAAAAACCTGTCGGTGATATAGCGGGTTGACAGTTCTACCGATGCAATGATGGCCTCATCCCGGATCCGCACTTTATGGTGGTTTTCGTAGCGTTCTTTCAATCCACGCAGGATGGAAATGGCACTCATTTCATCGGGCTCATCCACCATTACTTTCTGAAAACGGCGCTCAAGTGCCTTGTCATTTTCAAAATATTTCTGGTACTCATCCAGGGTAGTTGCACCAATGGCTCTGAGTTCACCACGAGCCAGTGCGGGTTTCAGAATGTTGGCAGCATCCATGGCGCCCTGAGATTTTCCGGCACCCACCAGCGTGTGTATCTCATCAATAAAAAGCACGATTTCGCCATCGGAGCCAACCACCTCTTTAACAACGGATTTCAGCCGTTCTTCAAATTCTCCCTGATACTTAGCTCCGGCAATCAGCGCGCCCATATCCAGTGCGTATATCTGACGGTCTTTCAGTCCGTCCGGGACATCGCCCTGCACAATACGATGTGCAAGTCCTTCGGCTATGGCGGTTTTACCAACACCGGGATCCCCGATCAGCACCGGATTGTTTTTGGTGCGTCGTGAGAGAATCTGCAAAATACGACGGATTTCTTCGTCTCTGCCGATCACAGGATCGAGTTTGCCGGAATTGGCGCGTTCGTTCAGGTTGATGGCAAAGCGGTTCAGTGCATCGTAGGTGTTTTCTGCGCTTTGAGATTCCACTTTTTCACCTTTTCTGAGTTCATCAATGGCGGGTTTGAGCTGTTTTTTACTTAAACCTGCATCTTTCAACATGGAGGCTATATCGTCGCCACCATCCAGCATGCTTAGCAGAATATGCTCAACGGAGACAAATTTATCTCCATTGTTCTGAGCCTCTTTAAGTGCATCCTGCAGCACCTTTGAGGCGGTTTTCGACCAGTATGTGTCTCCGCCACTTACCTGTGGATAGGATTCGATGATCTTATCCGTGGCCTTGTCTACCATATTCATTTGTACTCCTGTTTTATTGAACAGGTAGGACAGAATATTTTCGGATTCGCTCAATAAAGCTTTCATCAGGTGGGCAGTTTCAATGGCCTGATGATTGTACCCTGCAGCGATTTGTTGTGCTTTCTGCAGGCTTTCCTGAGCTTTGATTGTAAAATTGTTTAAATTCATGTTGTTTTCTCCTTTCAATATTGCTTTTACTAATCATCAAATTGCAAGCCAGCTGGCAGTATGTGCCATTATGGCATTATTTTGTGTATTTAGCTGGCAATTTGGCATTTTATTTTCATATATACTGACTTAGTACTATATTTAGCCGAACCAAATCATCAAACTCATGAAAAGATTTCCATTAATCATTACAATTTTTACCCTTGCAATGTTTTCAGCATGTGGTGGCGGAGAATCATCCGACGACAGTAAACAGGAAAAACAACAGGGAAAGGATAAAGCTGAACAAACTGATTTCTCAGCTAAGGGAGGATTGATCACAGGTGACATACCTGATAAATACACTATTGAAGGCGAGGGCATCCGTGCTGATGGAGATCACAAGCTATACATCATGATTGACAACGACCGTGATTTTTACAAAATTATGGAATATGGTCATGCTGAAATTCTGGATGAGAATACGGAAACCGATGTTAACGGATTGCCGGCGCTTACCAACAAGCATAAATATCAGGCAAATGGTGATATGATTGCCAGGACATGGCTGGTATACAATGGCATTGACCAGATTCAGATCACAGTACAGGCTCCTGCTGAGAACTGGGATGATGCTGTAGCTGATGATCTTATCTCACACATAAAAATCAATGAACGTGAGGATAATGTGAATCTGCCGGTAAAAAAGGAGGATGAAAAACACATTCGTCCGGATGAATTCCCGGAAGCAGGTGTTGATGTTTTTGCCGAGGCATACAGCGATGAGCAGCATTTGAGCAAAGAGTTTATTCAGAAAATCATGGAAACCTATATTGCATTGCAGGAAATGGAAGCAGATACCAGCAATATGGCAGCAGAGGACATTGGTAATATGAAAGACAGTATCATGCAGGATGCATATGGCTGGGAAAGCGATCAGGATTTTTACAAAGGCTTAGGCTATTGTCTGAGTGCGTATGATTTCATGACCGACTATGCCAGTCTGCAGGATATGGATGCCGAAAGTGATGATTACAAAATCATGAAAGATATCATGATGACAGCAACAAAACAAATGGGATTCAGCAAAGCAGATGTTCGTTTTGTGTATGACAACTGGGAATTGTGTAAGGAACTTTTCAAAACAACGGAGAAGAAATGACCAGGCTTCATTTAATTCAGGTCTAATTATCACATCTGACGCACCTGATATAAGCAGAAGTAGATTTAAGGTAAGCGGACTGATTGCCATTGTCGAAATTCTGTACCCAGGCTTCATTTTCTCCAGCTTCTGTACTTGACCAATACGCATAATTTTCGAAGCTTCCGAGAGTATCTTTTTGTTCATACATGGCATTGAGTTCATTTTTTGATGGCAAATACCAGTCGCTATAGCCATATGCTGTCAGGGTATCGCAGATATAAGCAGGATAATCACCTTCCCCGTATTCCTCCACGATGATACCGGTATTGTATGTACCGTCGGTAAGTGAGTTTGCCCCTACATTTACATCATATGGATATTTGCACCAGGTGTACATGTAATTAATATCTACCGGCATCATGTGTATTATCTGGTTTTCATATTCAATGGTAACAGGTTTGTCAGCAACAAAACTATGGGATGCCGGCTCACTCTGTTCTTCATCAAAACAGCCACTCATTAGGAACAATAAAGGCAATATGTAAATAATATTTTTCATACAATTACAATTTTATTCATGCTCAGTTTTTTAACAGCAATCCTGCTTTGAAATAAATGATGTTATCAACTTCAGCATTTGTCCAGTATTCTGCGCCAATGGTAAGAAATTCAAAAACAGGGATATCCATGCCGATTATCAGAGAATTAAAACCATCTGAATAAGCCTCAGGTGTTGTAAAGTATTCACCTTTACTCATGTCCTGTGCATATCCTTCAGTAAGATAATAATCGTGCTTAGCCTGGTAAACATACTGATAAGCAAAAGATTTTCTTCCTCCAAAACCAGCATGTATCACAAAAGGAAAAGGAAAGGCAAACTGGTATCCTGCCTGCAGACTAAAAACCAAACCACCATTTTCCTCAATCTGACTAAAATTGTAATCATTATCACCAAGATAATATCTGCCTGCCGGCGTGTAGTCTTCAATATCATTCACCATGACATTTTTGAAAGCCGAATTAATTTCTTCCTCAAAAGGATTTGGCTGTGCTGCATATCCTATAGAAGCTGAAAGGTAATACCTGTCAACAAAAAGAGATAGTCCGATATTGCCAAAAGAACCCAGGCCAACGTTTTCAGCCATTCCTGCTTTCACACTGGTACTGTAGCCGTTAATAAGATTGATGCCATCCAGTTCAGCAGATATGGTTTTATCCTGAGGCAGTTTTTTCAAATTTAGTGTTTTATCACGGTATCCGTCCCTGGATATTTTGATTTTCACCGGTTCGTCATGTAACAATACTGTAGCGGGAGTGCGGCCTTCATAGACATCATCGACATAAATTTTTGCATTTGTAGGATGTGAAGTAATTGTAATTTCTTTTTTTATCTCCAGCAAAAAAGAAGAGCTTCCATCCTGCTTTACATCAATGATTTCTGTTTTTGAATTTCCTTCTTTTTCTACTCTCACCTCATGTTGTCCAAAGGCAAGTTTGAGTGTCCGGGGTGTTGTGCCACGCTCTTCATCATCTATAAACAAAGTGGATCCGGGCGGTGTGCTTGTAATGCTTACTTCTTTACCTGACTGCAGGCTTTCTTTGATTTCCAGGGTTTCATTTTCCTGTATTGTGATATTTTTGTGTATGTCAGCATAACCGTCTTTTTTAACAACAAGCCGGTGCTCTCCCGTCAGAAGGTCATTTACGCTAAGCGGACTGTTACCGATTTTTTTATTGTCAAGATATATTTCTGCATCGAATGGTTCTGTTATCACATCCAGGCTGCCGGTTTTTCCTTCCAGCTCGAAATTCAGGCTTTGGTCCTCACCTGCTATAATTTCTACTTGCTTTTCTTCATTGTAATAATGCTCTTTTTCTATTTTAACGGTGTAATACCCGGCCAATCGCTTCCCACTCCAGTTGCCATTGCCTACTTTTTCATCTTCCACAAAAATATCAGCAGACGGTTGGGTAGAAATACTCAACTCAGCAAAAGCTTTTTCCATTTCAAAATGAGCTGCAACGGTTTGATCATCTTCTACATTGATTTTTTTTGTCTGCGATTGATACCATTGGTCGCGTAGTTGCACTGTGTGAGTTGTTGATGAAATATTTTTCAGTGTATCGGGAGTGGTTTTGCCGGTATGATCGCCATCAAGGTAAATATCCATATTGCTTTCCGGTGATGATGTAACAAGGATATGCCCAAAATTGGGTTTCAGTTCAATATTGAGCTGTTTTTTGCTTCCATCCAGGGTGACTTTTCCGGCGGCAGGATGGTATTTGGGTAATTCCAGTCGGTAATTGTATTCACCTTCAGGCAATTTCCGTTGGAAGGTTGTTGTTCCGGCCTGTTGTTCATCAATATAGACGGTGGCGCCTGCCGGTTCTGATGTGATGATAAGATACCGGGTTGGGATAACAGCTTCTTCAACAGTGGTAATCACTTTTCCGGTGGTTAGTACAAGCTCATATACTGTGGCTTTTTTGATGGCTTCGGGAAAAACATAATTTCTGAGCACGCCAAGCTGGTCGTGTTTTATTGTGATTTTCCGGCTGCCGTAGGGAACATATACCCAGTATTCGCCGGTTTTCCGTTCTACTTTGGTAATTCCAAGCACTCCGGCTTCAAATTTAAATCCTGTTTCTGTGCATACAACCTTAATCAGGGCAGTTACATCCCCGTTTTGATCTGTCACGGGATGATTAACACGGGCATCAAGATCCTGTGGCAGGCAGCGAAATGACTGAACCGATATACCCTGCTGGGCTCCGGCAGACAGGGCAACAGACAATAAGAGTAATGTAAGTAATTTTTGCATCTGCTTTGGTTTTGTCGGGACTAATTTAGTTGTTTTGCTTGATTTTTCATTGGATTTTGGATGTTTTTTTGATGTGGGGCTGTTGGTGAAATTTCATTATTTTTGCAATCAATGAGTCAAGATATAAAAAATGCCGGATTATTACCAACAAGCCAAAAAGAAATGCAGCTTCTTGGTTGGGATCAGCCTGATGTAATTCTGTTTACCGGTGATGCTTTTGTCGATCATCCTTCTTTCGGTACAGCCGTAATAGCCCGTATGCTTGAATCTGCCGGATACAAAGTGGCAGTCATCCCCCAACCCAACTGGCAGGATGATTTGCGTGATTTCAAAAAAATGGGCACTCCCCGCTTGTTTTTTGGTGTCACTGCCGGTAATATGGACAGCATGGTAAATCACTACACAGCCGCAGGCCGCCGTCGGCATGATGATGCGTATACACCCGGCAACCGTCACGGAGCCCGTCCGGATTACCCGACTGTTGTATATACACGGATTCTTAAAGAGCTTTTTCCCGAAACTCATGTCCTGATTGGTGGTATTGAAGCATCACTGAGACGTTTCACACATTACGATTACTGGCAGGACAAGCTGATGCCCGGAATATTATACAGCAGCGGTGCCGATTATCTGCTCTACGGGATGGCAGAATACCCTGTTGTTCAGTTTGCCAATGCTTTGGCCCGGGGAAAAGAGGATGAAATTGCAGACATCCCCAATCTGCAAACCCTCAGCACAGAAAAGCCGGAATTACCGGATGCTGTTGAACTTGCTTCTCATGAGGCATGTCTGCAGGACAAATCTGTATTTGCAGAGAATTTTGTTACGATTGAAACCAATGCCAATGCTCTGGAAGGAAAAGCCATGATTCAACAGGTGGACAACAGGTATCTGGTAACAAATCCGCCCCTAAACAGACTGAGTGCAAAAAAAATGGATAAAGTATACAACCTGCCTTTTACCCGACAGCCGCATCCTCGATACAAAGGTAAGGAAGATATACCTGCTTATACCATGATTCGCCATTCCATCAATACTCATCGCGGCTGTTTTGGGTCATGCGCTTTTTGTACCCTAGCCGCTCACCAGGGGCGATTTGTAAGCAGCCGCAGTGAAAAATCCATCATGAAAGAAGTGCAGAAGGTAAAAACCATGCCTGATTTCAAAGGTCAGATCACGGATCTGGGTGGTCCTTCAGCCAATATGTATGGAATGCAGCCGGTGGATTTGAACCGATGCCGTGCCTGCAAGCGTTTTAGCTGTATTTATCCGTCAGTGTGTGACAATCTGAACACCGACCACAGCAGGATGGTGAATTTGTACGAAAAAGTCAGGCAGCAACCCGGGGTAAAAAAGTTAAGTATTGGCAGCGGCATTCGCTACGATTTGATATTTCAGGGAGCAGAAAAGTACAAAGAATCTGCCGGTACTTACCTTGAGCAACTTATCAGGCATCATGTCAGCGGACGACTTAAGGTAGCACCTGAACACACAGAAGATAAAGTACTGAAGGTCATGCGAAAACCATCCTTTGATCTGTATCGCAAACTCAAATCGGAATTTGACCGCATCAATCAGAAATATAAACTCAATCAACAATTGATTCCTTATTTCATCAGCTCACATCCCGGCAGCAGTCTGACTGACATGAAAAATTTGCAGGAAATTACCAGGGAAATGGCCATCATCACTGATCAGTCTCAGGATTTCACTCCCACTCCCATGACACTGGCAACTGTGATGTATTATACCGGCATGGATCCATATACCGGCAAACCGTTAAGTCTTGCACGCAGCCTTCAGGATAAGAAAAAGCAGCGACAGCTATTGCTGTCCGGAAAAAAATGATAAATAATTTTTGTAAGTCTGTCATTTTTGGCTATTTTTTGACAAAAAAGAACATATGATTTTAACAGCAAAAGTATTTGAATCAATATTTTGGGAAAATGCTTATGAAAAAGCCATGGACTGGTTGATTACCGACGGTATCTCAGTATTGATTATCATTCTGATTACAATTGTCTCATTCCGTCTGGTAAGATTCGCAACCAAACGCTTAAATAAATTTATTTCAAAACGATCTGCACGTGGTACAGGTGCTCCTGACCCGGAGGCTGAAAAACGTGCCAATACTCTGATGGGAATTTTTAAAAACATCATGAGGGTAGTTATCTGGCTGCTATTTATTATGCTGCTTCTCAGTAAATTTGGTGTTAATATTGGTCCTATCATTGCTTCCGCAGGTATACTTGGTCTGGCCATTGGTTTTGGTGCTCAGGAACTCGTCCGGGATATCATTTCAGGTTTTTTCATCTTGCTCGAAGACCAGCTCAGGACCGGTGATGTTGCCATCATAAACGGCACCGCAGGTCTTGTGGAAGATATTGAATTGCGTACCATAACCTTACGGGATTTTGCCGGAACTGTTCATATTTTCCAAAACGGTAAGATCAATACCCTTGCTAATATGACCAAAGAGTGGTCTGCCATTGTCCTGGACATTGGTGTTGCATACAAAGAGGATATCGATCATGTGATGGAGATCATGAAAGAAGTTGGGGAAGACCTGGCAAAAGACGATGAGTTTGGTAAGATGATGATTGAGCCCATAGAGATTTTCGGTTTGAATGAGTTTGGTGATTCAGCCCTGGTGATCAAAGCCAGAATCAAAACCAAGCCCGGAGATCAGTGGTCAACCGGACGTGAATACCGCCGGCGTTTAAAAATTGCCTTTGACAGCAAAAATATTGAGATACCATTCCCCCACACTACTGTTTACTGGGGCGATGAAATTTCTCCATTGTCTCTCAGGATGGAAAACAAAGCTGAATAGAATAAACAGGATTTTTCTCATTATGCCGGATCGTCTTTGTCTTTCCGGCATTTTTTTATGATGTATGTCACTTGCTGTGGGTGTAAAAAATACTACCTTCGCAATCCATTAAAAACAATAATAGTATGGCAGATGACAAGAAAATAATATTCTCAATGGTTAACGTTAACAAACGTACACCACAGGGAAAACAAATACTCAAAGATATTTATTTGTCCTTCTTTTACGGAGCAAAAATCGGTATCCTGGGTTTGAATGGTGCTGGAAAATCCACAGTACTGCGCATCATAGCCGGATTGGAAAAGGAATTTGAAGGTGAAGTGGCATTTGCAGCAGATTATTCCGTGGGATATTTGCCGCAGGAACCAAAGCTTGATGAGGAGAAAACTGTTCTGGATATTGTTAAGGAAGGAGTACAGTCAACTGTAGACCTGCTTGCTGAATACGAGGAGATCAATGCCAGATTCATGGACGAAGAAATCATGAATGATCCTGACAAAATGAACAAGCTGATAGAAAAGCAAAGTACTGTACAGGAAAAAATTGATCAGCTTGATGCCTGGGATATTGATTCCAAACTTGAGCTTGCCATGGATGCCCTGCGCACACCACCCGGAGACAAACAGATATCCGTATTGTCTGGTGGAGAACGCCGCAGGGTTGCGCTCTGTCGTCTTCTTTTACAACAACCGGATATCCTCTTGCTTGATGAGCCCACCAACCATTTGGATGCTGAAACTGTGCACTGGCTGGAGCAGCACCTGCAGCAATACAAAGGAACGGTAATTGCGGTAACGCATGACAGGTATTTTCTTGACAATGTTGCAGGCTGGATACTGGAACTGGACCGTGGTGAAGGCATTCCATTCAAAGGCAATTATTCTCAATGGCTTGAACAAAAGCTGGAGCGTCTGCGCCAGGAAGAAAAACAGGAAAGCAAGAGACAAAAAGCATTACAACATGAACTTGAATGGGCTCAAAAAGGCCCCAAAGGCCGTCAGAGCAAAGGCAAGGCCAGGCTGAACAATTACGAAACCATGATGTCAGAGGATATCAAGGAGAAGGAGAGCAAAATAGAAATCCCCATTCCCAATGGTCCGCGGCTTGGCCAGGAAGTAATTGAGGCAATTGATGTTGCCAAAGGATATGATGATGTGCTTCTTTTTGAACATCTGAATTTCAAACTTCCACAAGCTGGTATTGTCGGGGTGATCGGGCCGAATGGTGCAGGAAAAACTACCTTGTTCCGCATGATCATGGATGAAGAACAGCCGGATGAAGGCGAATTTAAAGTTGGTGACACTGTGGAGCTTGGGTATGTGGATCAGGCTCATGCCGACCTGGATCCTGAAAAGACTGTTTTTGAGGTGATCAGCGGAGGGCATGAAGAAATCAAACTGGGAAGCTCTACTGTCAATGCACGGGCTTATGTCAGCAGGTTTAATTTCGGAGGGGCTGACCAGCAGAAAAAGGTTGGTGTTCTCAGTGGTGGAGAAAGAAATCGTCTGCATCTTGCCATGACCCTGAAAACCGAAGCCAATGTATTATTGCTTGATGAGCCCACCAATGATATTGATGTCAATACCCTTCGTGCCCTGGAGGAAGGAATTGAGAATTTTGCCGGCTGTGCTGTGGTCATCTCACATGACAGGTGGTTTCTGGACAGAATCTGCACTCACATCCTCGCATTTGAAGGAAATTCCAGCGTGAAATTCTTTGAAGGTACGTATAGCGAGTATGAAGAAAATCTCAGGAAACGCCTTGGCGGAGATATTATTCTAAAACGTGTAAAATACAAAAAGCTAACCAGATAGAGTCAAAACGCACATGTCTGTCATGATTTCAGAATCAGGCAACAAAAAAACCGGAACATATGTTTCCGGTTTTTTTATGATATTATTATGGAGGATGAGTTTATTTCTGCTCTCCTGAATCTTTCTTTTTGGGCTCTTCTTTGATTTGTTTGACGTTGGCAGCTGCAGGGCCCCTGGCTCCCATTTCTACTTCAAACTGCACAAGATTTCCTTCTCTGATATCTCCGTCAACATTATTGATGTGAACAAATACCGATTCTTTAGTCTCAGAATCCTTGATAAATCCAAATCCTTTGGTATCATTAAAGAAGTCAACAACACCTTTTCTGATGGGATCCATTTCCACATCTTCGCTTTTGGGAACTGCTACCTGGATATCTTCGGCTTTAACCTCTTCCTTTTCACTTGGATCAGGTGGTGTGTCAGATAACCGGCCGTTCTCATCAACATATGCAATCATATCATCAAGGCTTTTCTTATCATTGTCCTTGCGTGATTGCTTCTTCTCGAGTTTGGCTTTTTTCTTCTTTTCTTTTTTGTTTCTTACTTCTTTCTTCTTATAAGTCTCACTGGATCTTCCCATAATTACTTTTTAAATTTTTAAATGAATGACAATTGTACAAAAATATCACAGCCTGAACAAGAAATATTTTCTTGTTCTTTGGCCATGCTATATAATGGTAAAACTTTTATTTCAAACGATCGTATCGCTCTAATAGTTTTCTCTTTTTGGTCTTGCTTCATTCACGACAATTGTTCTGTCTGAAAATGAGGTATTGTTTAATTTGTCAATTGCTTCTTTTGCTTCATCATCATTTTCCATGGTAACAAAACCAAAGCCCTTGCTTCTTCCACTGTATTTGTCTGTGATAATTTTTACTGAATCAACAGTGCCAAATGGTTCAACCAATTCTTTTAAATCGTTTTCTTCCACTTTGAAATCAAGGTTTCCTACGTAAATGTTCATAATCTTTTCTTTAATTTAATATTTCATTAATCTGGTGCTGTCACTATACACAAAACTTTCAGTTGCCGGTTTATCCGGTGTGTTTTTGGTCTTGCGGTCAGGCAACAACTTTTTCTGACCAGTAATTTAAAACAGGGATTCAATAAGAGGCAGGGATTCACTAAGTGTTAAGTAGCTTTTCACACAAACTCTCACACCTTATTTGCAACAAAGATAATCAAAATATCATACAAAAAGGATTTATCTTCAAAACAATGAAAAGATATCATTATGAATCAAAACAAAACATGCAGTTTTCCTGCATACCGGTTTCTATGATTAAGCATGAGTTATTCCCTGCCCTCAGTATTTTGGCGGGAATTTACCAGATCAAAGCCGATGATACGGTCAGCACCCAATCGCCGGTCATGATAATAGACAATAATCATGTAATCGTTTTCTGTTTCCCAGTGGGAACCTTCAAATCGCATATGATCTATCTCACCACCATCTTCTTTCAGTACATAACGGTATGTATATACCCCCTGCTTGAGAAAAAGCTCAGTTTCGTACATCCGGGTTTTCGGATTGAAAGTCATTTGAGAATGCTCATCACAGCGCCACTGTGTAAGCTCCCCGTACACATGAACTTCATCAGGCATTAGATTACTGCGGGCAGGCAGCCTGAATTTCACCCAGGTATAGTCGGCATCAGTAAGAGCTTCCCAGCCTTCCCTGTTTGAAATCATATATCGTCCGTTAAAATCATCGCGATCCAGGTATTGCTTAAAACGCAAATCCGGATCAGTTGCCAGGGTAATGAAATAATTTGGTTTGTCATAATTGATGGCTGCCACTTCATCATCGGTGTATTTCAAGTCTCTGGTGGAAAAACGCCTGTATTCGTTTGAAGCTTTGAATACAGCCTGATCATCCCGATGAAAAACAATTTCCTCATTGTTGATGAAATCCGGATCAAAACCCGTCTTTGCTCCCTCCCACTGATTGTTCTGCACAATAACAACGTCCAGATCTTCAAACACATTGTTGAATTCCATATTGTTGGTTTCAAGGCTGAATTTTACATCCTGACCAATACTGCGGTAAAGACTCATTACCGGTTGTCTGACTTCCGCGTTTACCTTCACATCATGCTCCACAACCATAAATCGCTTGACAAATAAGGGATTTTCGGGCTCCGTAGCCTGATACACCATGACTACATAATTCCCGGATTTTCGGAATCTCACATCTTCATTGGGAAGCTCAAGGGTGTAATGATCATACGGGATAAAAGTATTGACCGACATTTCCCTCTCGCGAACAGGATTTGATTCAAAACCATCAACATAATCAGAAAAGAAGAGATTGCTTTTGCGCCAGTTCTGATCGCAATGAATAACTTTATATTCGAGATCCCTGGAATACTCATGCAGATCGTCAAAACTCAAAAGCAGTTTATTACCACTGTGTAACTCATAAAACGGATATGATACTTCCCAGCCTTTTTGGTGGATACGGACTGTCTTTATGTCTTCATCAAAAACCTCATCATAAAAGACTTCATTTTCTCCGGCAAAAAGCGAAAGAATCATTAACTTTGCTAAGAGAAAAGCAACAAGGGTATGTTTCAAAAAATTTGGCATCAATATTGTTTTTTGCCGCTTAAACGCAGACTGTTATGAAAAAACTAAATAACACATTACTAATTTACACATTACTAATTTTGGGCTTACAAGGTAATGTTTTTGCTCAAAAATCCATTATTATTGAAAACAAAGAGCATGCCGGATATGAAAAAATCCGCGGAACTGCATTAAGCATAGTTCCACCGGAATCTTACGAGAAATCAAATCGCTTTCATGGTTTTGAGAATCAACTGGCCGGCAGCTCAATTATGGTTTTTAAGGCCCCCGGAAGTGTGCAGGAGAATTTTCTGGCATTTAAGCGCAACAAAGATATTCGTGAAGGTATGGTGGTAGCCGATGAAGTCATGTACAGAATCAATGGTTACCAGGCTATGCTGCAATCCGGAGTGCAAATTGCCTACGGTAAAACATACATGCGCTATGTGCTGGTTATTGGTGATGCCGAAACGAGCTATGTGATGAACGCTTCCTGGATAAAAGACAAGGATGCACAAAACGAGGCCGGGAAAATTAAATCAGCTTTGCTGAGTGTAATATATAAACCCGAAAACGAAACTGACATTACAGATGCCTTTGATTTTAGCGTGGATTACAGCTTTTGTGATCTGCAACCCGGTAATATACTGATGAATTCCCTCGTTTTTACCGATGATGGACAGATGCCAAGCCAGACAGATGCCAAAACGGCTTTTATGATCAATGAAACTACAATACCCCGCGGAGAAGATAAAGAAAAATATCTGGATAAAGTGTTGAATCAATATCCACTGGAATTCGGAGATAAACAGGAAGTATCACCAAAAGCCGTTACCGTTGATGGTTTGCCTGGTTATGAAATATACGGGATAGGGAAAAACACAAAAACCGGTAAGTCGGAACTTATATATGTGATGGTCTTGTTTGATGGTACCACCGTATACCAACTTACCGGCACTACACTCAAGTATTTTGAAGAACACCTGGCCTGCTTTAAAAAAACAGCAAGTAGTTTTCGGCTGAATGCCACCATGCCAGATGAGAACTAAATGGTTTCTTTAATAA
>JBKGYK010000072.1:0-15032 GCA_046546095.1 Bacteroidales bacterium | reverse complement strand
TAATTATTCAATGAATTATTCAATGTAGAATCTGGTAAAATGCACCTGACCACGACGGGCAGTGTAAATGTAATATTTGCCGTTGTACTCGGTAATCAGTTCTGGTTTAATGATGTGTTTTTTATGATCGTCATCGAACATGTATGAACCATAAACCTTGCCGTCGGAAAAAAGAGTGGATGAAATGGCCCTGCCTTTGCGGCCCGGATTCTTGATTTCTTTCAGATTACTGGGAATGTAAAAGTCGTTGGCCAGCAATTTGAGGTTTTTCCGGTGATCATTGTAATAAAACTTGATCTTTTCTCCTGTAACGGTTTTGGCGAAAGATGAATACTCACCAGAATCATTGTATGATTGCTGTGATTTGGGAATTCTTTTTATCCATTCAAAATTATTTTCTCTGTCAATTTTCCCTGTGAGGATATCATTGTACTTGTAATGATAGTTGTATTCTACTTCTTTTGTCTGCGGATCTACAATGCTGTCCTTCCAGATATTGACATGTTCCGAGATGACAACGGGGTCTCCGGTACTCAGATACACAATATCACGTAATTCATAATTATACATCTGGTCCCATCTTTCTGTCAGATGTCGAGCCATAAAATCACGCTCTTCTTCTCTCTCAAATGTATGGTAGGTAGTCTTGCGATCAACTTTTTCCCATTCTTTGGTTGCCAGGTCCAGGCGCTCATGAAATATGCCCGAATATTCAAATTTGTTTTTCTTTGCCATAAAGCCAATAACATCCAAAAAGTTGTCCTGTTCGTTGACTCCAAATATGGCATTTTGCGGGATAAATTTTTCAACATTTACCGGGAAGTCTGATATTTTACTCAATTCTACATTGTAGAAAAGAACATTGTAATCAAATACTTCCGGACCTCTGCGTCTGCGACGGGTTTCTTCCTGTTTAATTTTTGCCAGCATAACGATGTCCCCGCTCATAACACGGTATTGAATAATGTCAAATTTTTTATCCAGCAATGGCAGTTTTACTGTTTTATTCATAACCTCTTCCATACCGGAATTGTAAATCTTAAAGAAAAATGGTTCCTCATTGTATTTTGTAAAAGGCCTGTGATAATAAACAAACATGTTTTCTTTATCCTCTGTCAATTGAACATTAAAGTCAACAACGATATTTTGGTTTGTCAATCGGCCGATAGGTTTGCTTTCACCCATGATTTTCCCTGTTTTGTTGACTTCCTGTATGTACAGGGTTTTTTGTTTCAGTGATTCATTGGTTACTGTGGTAAACATAATGAGCTTGCCATCCAGATAATACATTTCCATAAACTCGGCCTGCACACCACTTACTGATGGCAGAATAAGTCTGTTCTCGGTTTCGCGGGTCTGATTTTCACCATTCCAGTACTCAAGCCAGATATCATTTTCATAATCCACGCGCAAAACATAAAAACCTGTTTCGTCTGCGCCTACCATTTTCTGGTAAGAATCACCGCTTTCAAGCTTGAGGCCGCGGTCAAGACCAAAATCACAATTCACTGGCTGGGCTGTGCCAAATGCTGTGATTGCCAGTAGTCCGATTAAAATTGCTGTTATTCGTTTCATAATTTTGAAGGTTTATTTCCAGGTTATTATTGTTAATCTGCTAAAATATCAATTATTTTCCAATTTCTGAACTTTATGCATTAAATGATGGTTTTTTAGAATTTATTGGCCAGTTGTCCGCAGGCTGCATCCACATCTTTTCCCCTGCTTCTGCGCAGATTGACAATCAGATTTCTCTTTTCAAGAAAGGCCATAAATGCCTGTGTGTTTTTTTCATCCGACTTGCCATAGCCTGTGCCTTCAACAGGATTGTATTCAATCAAATTGATTTTACAGGGTGAGATTTTTGTGAATTCAGCCAACTCAGCGGCATTTTCAAGTGAATCATTAATTCCTTTAAGCAATACATATTCATAACTGATACGTTTTTTTGTTTTCTCATGGTAGTATTGCAAAGATTCTGCCAAAGTTTTCAAACCGTATTTCCGGTTGATCGGCATAAGCTTACTCCGGAGTTCATCGTTGGCTGCATGCAAAGAAACAGATAAGTGTACATCAGCGTCCGTATCAGCAAGTTTTTTTATTTCAGGAACCAGGCCTGCGGTGGAGAGTGTTATCCTGCGGTGGCTCATCCCCATGCCGTTTTTGGCCATAATTTTATTTATGGCCCGCATGCTGTTTTGAAAATTGTCCAGGGGCTCTCCCATTCCCATAACAACCAAATTGCTTAACTTGCTGCCAAATTTCTTCTCACTCACTGCATTCAGATGCCATGCCTGCATATATATTTCGCCGGCTGTAAGATCGCGTCCAAAGCCCATTTTTCCCGTAGCACAAAATCTGCATCCCATTTTGCAACCAATCTGTGTTGATATGCAGGCCGTAATGCGTGATTTTGATGGAATCAGCACCCCTTCTACATGCCGGTCGTCGTCCAGTTTGTATGCCATTTTTAATGTCCCGTCTTTTGCTTCGCTTTGGTGGACAAGCTCCAGCTTATTAAGATAAAACTCCGCATCCAGGGCTTCCCGGAGGGTTTTGGACAGATTACTCATCTCTAAAATATCTGAAACAGGTTGGGTCCATAGCCAATGGTCAATCTGACTTGCCCGGAATGCAGGTTCTTTTTTGTCTTTTAACCACTCTTGTATTTCTGTTTTATCGGTGTTGCGTAAATCTTTTTTCATACCTTTGTTAAGTCTTTTTTAAGCAATTTTACGTAAATTGCTTCAATGAATTCAAAATACTATAGTATTTTTGAGCTTACGAAATACAGAAAATTTATTTACATAATAAAATATCATTTTTTTATGAAACGATTAGTCGGTTTATTTTTGATCATCAGTTTGACATTCTCAGGCTTTAAAGCCAGTGCTGATGAAGGTATGTGGCTTCTTTCCCTGATTGGAAAAAATATGGAAGACATGAAAAAGCAGGGATTGAAACTTTCTGCCGAGGACATTTACAATGTCAACAATGCAAGCCTTAAAGATGCCATTATTGGCCTGGGCAGTGAAGGAGCTCCGTTTAGTCATTTCTGTACCGGTGAGCTGGTATCAGATCAGGGTTTGATGATTACCAACCACCACTGTGGTTATGGTATGATTCAGGAACACTCCACTGTGGAGCATGATTACCTCCGGGACGGTTTTTGGGCCAAATCTAAGGATGAAGAACTTGCAAACCCGGGAACAACTGCTTCTGTCCTGGTGAGAATGGATGATGTTACTGATAAGGTAATGAAAGATGTAAGCAGCGACATGACAGAAAACGAAAGAAAAGAAGCCATTGGTAAGGTTTCTGAAATGCTGATTGAAGAGGCTGAAGGTGATAGTAATTACGCCGCTCAGGTCATTGACATGTTTGACCAAAACCAGTATTTCCTTTTTGTTTATATCATCTACAAAGATGTTCGCCTGGTAGGTGCTCCCCCAGAAGATATGGGGAAATATGGTGGTGATACTGACAACTGGAGCTGGCCCCGGCATACAGCAGATTTCTCCATGTTCCGTGTTTATACTGATGCTGAGGGAAATCCGGCCTCCTATGATGAAGACAACATTCCCCTCAAACCCAAACACCACCTGCCCGTTTCTCTGAAAGGCTATGAAAAAGGTGATTTTGCTATGGTAATGGGTTTTCCCGGTGGAACAGATCGCTATATGACATCTTATGGCCTTAAAGAAACGATGGACATAACCAATAAATGGCGATATGAAATCCGCGACATAAAACTAAACATCATGCGTGAAGACATGGCTGCCGATCCAAAAGTAAAATTGCAGTATGCTTCCAAATATGCCCGAAGTTCCAATTTCTGGAAGTATTCACGTGAGCAGAATATTGCCCTGAAACAATTGAAGACTGTAGAGCAAAAGCAAAGACTTGAAAGTAAGTATCAGAAGTGGGCTGAAAGCATTCGCTCTAAAGAGTACAGGAATGTGCTTGATACAATTGAAGCCGTTTACGATCGCAGAAAAGAAGATGCATTGGCAAAACAGTTCCTCTTAGAGGCTCTTTTGATGGGTCCTGAGTTGCCAATTTTTGCGTACAGATCCAGTGGGTTGGTCAGACAACTCGAAAATGAAGACCTCTCTGAAGAAGAAATGCAGAATGCCATCGATGGTTTCAAGGCTAAAGCCAAAGACTTTTATAAAGACTACAACCCGGATACTGACAGGAAAATCATCGCCGCAATGTTTGACTTTTTTGCCAAAAATGTGGATGAAAAGTATTATCCCGAAACTTTTGCTGAAATTCATGACAAGTATGACGGAGACTTTGAAGAATACACAGAAGATATTTTTACCAAATCATTATTCAATCCCAAAAGCATTTTTGCTGATGAGGAGAGTATGATGGAGTTTCTGGAAAATCCCGGGGCGAAAAAAATCCAAAAGGACCCCGTGTATAAAATGGGAGAGTCTATATACAAAATGTTTAGTGAGGTTTCCGGCAAGATGAGTAAAGAATCAGAAAGCCTGGAACAAGCACGCCGCCTCTTTGTTCAGGGGCTGATGAAAATTGGTGAAGAAGTGCAGTTTTATCCTGATGCCAATTCTACCATCCGCCTGACATACGGCAGCGTGAAAGGATATGAACCACGTGATGCTGTGGTTTATGACTACTATACCACGCTTGATGGTGTGATGGCAAAAGCCGATCCAAATGATATGGAATTTGATGTTCCAGAAAGACTATATGAACTGTATGAGAAAAAAGAATACGGTCAGTACACCAATGAAAAAGGTGAATTGCCTGTGTGCTTTCTTACCGACAATGATATTACCGGTGGTAATTCCGGATCACCTGTGATCGACGCTGAAGGTAATCTGATAGGTACTGCTTTTGACGGAAATACAGAAGCCATGAGCGGCGATATTGAATTTGAAGATGATTTGCAGCGTTGCATTAACCTGGATGTGCGTTACACCTTATGGATCATTGATGTGTTTGCCGGTGCTGATAACCTGATTGAAGAAATGACAATCGTAAAATAAATAAAACTCAACCTCCCGGTTTGCAGGAAGCCGTTCCGTTTTGGAGCGGCTTCTTTTGTTGTCTGCCAAACTAATTGCCATGGAGGAAGGGCTGATCTTATGATATTTGGATAATGTATTTGAACAGGGAGCCTTTCCTGGCTATGCCGGGGCACAAAAACAAAAAATCTGATATGCCATGTGTGAACAATCCACACTGTCAGCACATTTCTGTCAGCACATTTCTGCTTACTCAACTTGTATAAACATACTAAGGTTTTTTCTTTCATCGCATTTCCGTATTTTCGCAAAAAATGTTTTGTTATGGAAAAGGTACGCGTAAGATTTGCTCCGAGTCCCACAGGACCACTTCACATGGGTGGAGTGCGCACTGCATTGTTTAATTACCTCTTTGCCCGCAAGCATAAGGGAAGTATGATTCTCCGTATTGAGGATACCGACCAGAACCGCTATGTGCCTGGTGCTGAAAATTACATCATGGAATCCCTTGAATGGTGTGGCATTGAGTTGGATGAAGGTGTTCGCGAAGGTGGGGATTATGCACCATACCGGCAAAGTGAGCGCAGTAGTATTTACCGGGAATATGCCAACAGACTCATTGAAAGCGGCTGGGCATATTACGCTTTTGATACACCTGAACAGTTGCAGAAACTTCGTGAAGAAGCAGAAAATAAAAAAGAAACCTTTACATACAATCACACAGTAAGGGATCAGCTGGATAACAGCATTAACATTGGCATGGAAGCAGCCCGGAAACGCATCGAGCAGGGTGACCATTACGTGGTACGGTTCAAAATGCCGGAGAATGAGGATATCAAAATGCAGGATATTATCCGTGGTGATTTGAGCTTCCAGGCAGCGAATCTTGATGACAAAGTTCTTTTTAAATCTGATGGTCTGCCAACCTACCATCTTGCCAATATTGTGGATGATCACCTGATGGAAATTTCACATGTGATTAGAGGAGAAGAGTGGCTGCCAAGTTTGCCGCTGCATTTTATGCTGTATAAAGCCCTGGGCTGGAAAACTCCTGAATTTGCACACCTGCCCCTTATCTTAAAACCCACAGGAAAAGGCAAATTATCCAAACGTGACGGTGATAAGCTGGGATTTCCTGTATTTCCCATCGAGTGGAAACCCGAAAATGGAGAACCTGCGCGCGGATATCGTGAGGATGGATATTATCCCGAAGCTTTTGTGAATATGCTTGCCCTGCTGGGATGGAATCCTGGAACAGAGCAGGAACTCTTCAATATGGAGGAACTGATAGAGCAATTTGATCTGGATAAGGTGAATAAAGCCGGTGCCCGATTTGATCCTGAAAAAGCCAAATGGTTCAACCATCAGTATCTCATCCGGAAAAGTGATGATTACATAGCAGGGGAATTTGCACCAATTCTGGAAAGCAGGGGGTACAGGATGGAAATGGATAAGCTTTCACATCTCGTGGGGCTTGTTAAAGAGCGCGTGTCCTTTGTACATGAGCTGTGGGAGCAGGTTGATTTTATTTTCGAAGCTCCTTCCGGATACAATAAAAAATTCAGAAAAAAAGCCGTGAAGAATGATACACCGGAAATACTAAGGAATCTTCGGAACTTGCTTGCTGAGCAGAGATATTTTACCTCAAAAAGCATGGAAGATGCAGTCAAAGAATGGATTGAATCACATGAGCTCGGTTTTGGCAAAGTGATGAACCCACTGCGACTGGCACTCGTGGGTGAGGGCAAAGGGCCGCATGTGTTCGATATACTGGAGATACTTGGCAAAGAAGAAAGTCTGCAGCGTCTGGATGCGCTACTGGAAGAGATTGAGTAATAATTGAACCATTAAGGATGTGTCCGAAAATACACATCCAAATACCTACGGATAAAAAATTGTGTAATAAGGGCAAATTTGCTTACTTTGGTTTTTGGACCAAAACCTTTTATCATGACACTGAAATCGGTAAATCCATACAATGGTCTGACCATTGAGACATATTCCAAAACATCGGAGGGGGAGATTGAACGTATCCTGCAGGAGGCTTCTGAGGGCTATGAATTGTGGAGTAAAACCCCTGCAAAAGAAAGGGCAACGCATTTAAAAGCTGCTGCAGAAGTTCTGCGTAAGCGAAAAGGAGAGTTTGCCCGACTCATCAGTACAGAAATGGGTAAGTTGCTGAAAGAAGCTGAAGCGGAGGTAGAGAAGTCTGCACTGGTGTGCGATTATTATGCAGAAAAGGGTGAGGAATACCTGGAGGACAAACTGATTCAGACAGATTATGATATTTCACGGGTTGTATATCGTCCTCTTGGGCCTGTGCTGGCCATAATGCCCTGGAATTTTCCTTTCTGGCAGGTATTTCGCTTTGCGGCACCCAATTTAATGGCAGGAAATACCGGTATATTGAAACATGCCGGAAATGTTTCGGGTTGCTCACTGGCCATAGCATCTGTATTTGAAGAAGCAGGTTTCCCCGAAGGCTGTTTTGCATCGGTATTATTGCCGGGTAAAGAAACAGCGGTTTTGATTGAAGACGAGCGCGTAGCCGGCGTTACACTTACAGGCAGTACCCAGGCCGGGAAAAACGTGGCCGCGGTTGCCGGAAAAAGTCTGAAAAAAGTTGTACTTGAACTTGGCGGCAGTGATCCTTACCTTATTCTGGATGACGCAGATGTCAGGCTTGCTGCTGAAAAGTGTGCTTTTGGCAGGTTACTCAATGCCGGACAAAGTTGTATCGGTGCCAAGCGCTTCATTGTTATGGAGTCAGTATATGATGCATTTTTAGAGGCATTTAAAGCAAAACTTGAAGCAACAGCATTCGGTGACCCACTGGACAAAAGCAGTACCCTTGCTCCATTGGCTACCCGGATTTTCCGTGATGACCTGCACTATCAGGTTGAGGAATCTGTAAAAGCCGGGGCAAACTGCATCAGCGGTGGCTATATACCGGATATGGAGGGGGCATTTTATCCCGCCACAATTTTAACAGAGGTAAAACCGGGCATGCCGGCATACGATGAGGAGTTGTTTGGTCCTGTTGCTTCAGTGATGAAAGTAAAAACTGAAGCAGAAGCTATACAGATTGCTAATGATACGGTTTTTGGACTTGGTGCGGCCGTGTTTAGCAGGGATAAAAAGCGTGCTTTGCGCATTGCTTCGGATGAACTCCATTCAGGTGCTGTTTTTATCAATGATTTTGTGAAATCGGACCCACGGATGCCCTTTGGTGGTGTAAAGGAAAGTGGCTACGGGCGTGAGCTTGCTGAGGAAGGAATCAGAGAGTTTATGAATATAAAAACCGTGGCAGGCAATTAAAAAATCCAGAGGAGCAGTGGCATACCGGCAAATCCAAGCAAAAATCCTGCTGATACCTGCTGAAGGTTGTCATACCTGAGTACTATTCTGGCACTACCGGATAAGCCGGCAATCAGGATTAATCCAGAAAAAGTCAGTCGCAGATCCATGTTGTAATAAAGGCTGAGAAATAGTACCAATCCGGCCAGGCTCCCCACTGCGGCTGTGTGTGCAGAGGCTTTGTAAAATAAACTAAGCATTGTAAGTACAGCAAGCAGGATTGTATAGCTCAGCATGAGTTTTTCCAGTAAATCGGGGAATTCAAACCGGTACATCAGAAAGCTGCTTGTTGCATATAAGATCAGTGTGCTCAGATATACCACGGGCCGGCTTTTTCTGCCCGGCATGTTCAGGTCTTTTATCAGCTGCTGATAATACAGTAGCGGCAGTAGCAGTGCAGGTAAAGCAAAAGTTATGGTGAAGAAAATCAGCAGAATGGAAAAGATGAGCGCACTATCAATATACCGCAGGTAATGACCGCTAAGAAAAACCAGTATACAGGCAAAGAGCGGGCTTAGCAGTGGGTGAAAAACCCAGGAAATCAGGCGTGCCGGAAATAATCGCATAATTATAGTTCTTTTCTTAGCCGTCCTACCGGGATATTAAGCTGTTCTCTGTATTTTGCTACTGTCCGGCGGGCAATTCTATAGCCTTTATCTTTCAGGATTTCTGCCAGTTTATCGTCGGTGAGAGGTTTCTTTTTGTCTTCATCTTCAATCAAAGAAAGCAGAATTTGCTTAACTTCTCTGGTGGATACTTCTTCACCGTCAGCTTTTTGGATGGATTCTGAAAAGAAATATTTTAGTGGGTAATTTCCGTAAGGAGTTTGGACAAATTTGCTGTTGGCAACACGGCTGATGGTTGAAATATCCAGACCGGTTACTTCGGCTATGTCTTTAAGTATCATGGGCTTTAACAAGCGCTCGTCGCCTTCAAGGAAAAAGTCGTATTGATGATTAACAATGGCTTCCATGGTAACCAGCAGGGTGTTTTGTCTTTGCTTAATAGCATCAATAAACCACTTGGCAGCATCCAGTTTTTGTTTGACAAACATGACAGCTTCTTTGTCTTTTTTGGATTTTTCTTTTTGCTGCTGAAAGTTGCGGAGCATTTCAGAATATGTTCGGTTAACATGCAGTTCCGGAGCATTACGGGACGTAAGGTTGATTTCAATTTTTCCGTCTTTGATGTTGAGGATAAAATCAGGGATGATTGTTTGCATCATCTGATTACCACCGCCGGATGAGCCTGGTTTAGGATTTAGTTTGGTGATGATGTTGAGGACTTCTTTGAGTTGATCGTCATCAATTTTCAGGCGGCTGGTAATTTTTGAATAATGCTTTTTTGTAAAGGCCTCAAAGTGATTTTCGATTATTTTTATCGCCAGTGCTACCAGGGGTGTTTGAATTTCCTTGTTTTTTAACTGTATAAGCAGGCATTCACGTAAGTCTCTTGCTCCAACGCCCGGAGGGTCAAGGCTTTGAACTACATCCAGAGCATTCTCAAGTTCCTCTTTATTCACCATGATGTTTTGTGAAAAGGCCAGATCGTCAATTATCGAGTCTAGCTCCCGCCTAAGGTAACCGTTTTCATCAAGATTACCCAGCAGGTAATTGGCAAGGAGGTATGTTTTTTGGTCTGTATTTTTAAGATTGAGTTGTTCGCGCAGTGAATCCAGAAAAGACTGTCCGTCAGAAACGGGAACATCGTTTTTTTCATCATCTTTTGAGTAATTGTTGGTAGACAATTTGTAATCAGGCGTATCATCATCCCTGATGTAATCTTCCAGCGAAAATTCTTCGGAATCATCCTGAGAATCCTGGTCTTCAGCAGCTTCGTATTCATCTTTTTCACTGCCTTCTTCCAGCGCCGGATTTTCCTCTAGCTCTTTTTCCACCCTTTGCTCTAGCTGCAGGCTGGGTAGTTCCAAAAGCTTAATCATCTGAATCTGCTGGGGAGACAGTTTTTGCTGAAGTTTTTGCGCCAATCTTTGATTTAACATAGTTTGTTTTCTTATCTCACCGACAATTTATAAAAAATATCTAAAACTCTGCATTTTTTGGTGTCCGCGGGAATGGAATTACATCACGGATATTTGTAAGGCCTGTCACGAACAACATCAGGCGCTCAAATCCCAGACCATAGCCACTGTGGGGTACTGTTCCGAATTTTCTCGTATCCAGAAACCACCACATCTCCTCTTCCGGAATATCCATTTCGTTCATTCGTTGGGTGAGTCTTTCATAATCCTCTTCACGCTGCGAGCCTCCGATAATTTCACCAATTTGCGGGAAAAGTACATCCATGGCCCGTACTGTTTTGTTATCATCATTCATCTTCATGTAAAAGGCCTTGATGTCCTTGGGGTAGTCGGTTAGAATTACAGGTGTTTTAAAGTGTTTTTCAACCAGGTAACGTTCATGTTCTGATTGCAAATCCGCTCCCCAGTCTTCAATTACATAACTGAATTTTTTCTTTTTATTGGGTTTGGAATTCTTCAGGATATCAATGGCTTCGGTATATGTCAGACGTTTAAATTCATTGTCAGCAACAAATTGCATGCGCTCTATCAGGTTCATTTCGGAGCGTTCATTCTGGGGCTTGCTTTTTTCTTCATTGATGCGTCTCTGGTTTAGGAAGGCCAGGTCATCTGCACAATGCTCCAACGCATACCTGATGAGATATTTGAGCATCTCCTCGGCAAGATCCATATTATCATGGATATCATAAAATGCCATTTCCGGTTCTATCATCCAGAATTCTGCCAGATGGCGTACGGTATTGGAATTTTCAGCGCGAAAAGTTGGCCCGAATGTATAAACTTCAGACATAGCAAGGGCTGCCAGTTCTGCTTCCAGTTGCCCGCTGACAGTGAGGTTGGTACTTTTGCCAAAAAAATCTTTCGAAAAATCAATGCTGCCGTCTTCTTTTTTTGGCGGGTTTTTTAAATCAAGCGTTGTTACCCTGAACATTTCTCCGGCACCTTCTGCATCTGAGCCGGTAATGATGGGGGAGTGGATATTGTAAAACCCTTTGTCATTGAAAAACTTATGTACGGCAAATATCATTGCATGACGGATGCGGGTAACTGCACCAAACAAATTTGTGCGAAATCGCAGATGGGCTATTTCGCGCAAAAATTCAAGGCTGTGACGCTTTGGCTGTAAAGGATATTCAGCAGGATCGGCTTTGCCAAGTAAATGAAACTCATCCACAATCAGCTCTACAGATTGTCCCTTTCCCTGAGATTCCACCAGTTTACCTTTGACTGCCACAGATGCACCGGTATGTACATTGTCCAGAAGGTGATTGTCAAATCTGTCGAAATCAATAACGGCCTGCAAATTGTGCAGTACAGAACCATCGTTGATGGCAAGAAATGCCAGATTTTTGCTGGCTCTTTTTGTCCTAATCCAGCCCATTATCAGAACTTCGCGCTCATCACCAGGCAATGTCAGTATTTCCTTAATTTTTGTCCGCTTCATCAAAACTGTTTTAGATTTTTACAAAAATAACAATTTTGATTGACTTCGACAGGCTTAGATATGCTTTGAATTTGAGATTAGCCGGTCCGCCTAAAAAACGGATTTTGGAATGAAATAAAAGTCACGTTTATGATAATTTTTTGCATCTCTGCCGGCCGGAATCAGTATGCCTTTTACCAGGATGTGGGGAATGTAGTTTTCCGCTTCCAGTAAAGGGAAAATTTTATCTCTGTCTTTGGATAATTCAATTTGCAGACGGGGATGATGCCGGCGAATGGTTTTCATCATGTTAGTCAGAGTAGGATATTCATAGCCCTCAATATCGATTTTGATGAAATCAATTTGTTCAAGCTCTGCAAATAAATTATCCGGGATTTTCATCTCGGCCTCAAAATATTCACTGAATTCTTTCTTTTTGTCCTCAGCGATTTTTGTCATGCCGTGATGAATAACTCCGTCCCGGCTTGGCATGCCCATTTTTACCGTTCGTTCACTTTCTCCCAGTGCATAAGGCAGCATTTCTATATTGCGTTTGCCTGTCTTTTTTACATTGACCTCCCAGATATCACGAAATAAAGGGATGGGTTCCACAGCATAAACCTTGCCACGGGATCCTGTAAGGATGGACATAAAATAGCTATAGTAACCCAGGTTGGCACCAATGTCAATACAAACATCGCCTTCCTGAATAATGTTTTTAAGATAGTGGATTTCCGGATGTTTCTTTTTTAAAAAACCATTGTCCACCAGACGGATATACCATTTGCTGACAAAGCGGAGATAGCCCTCAAGCCCGAGCTTTTTATGTAAATAACGTCTAATTAATTTCATTCAGCTAATCCTCATCGTTTACTTCCTCATAATCAGCATATTCTGCATTATCTTTGAATTTTTTCCTGCGTTTTTTTCCGGACTTCCTGTCTTCCGGTATGTTTTCAATGGTAATATCTCCTTCGGATTTATTGCGTTTCTCCCGATTGCTGTAAGCGTTGTTTTGCTTGTCCTGCATTTGTTTGACTTTTCTGTACAGCAACCATGGTATGAAAAACCGGAAAAGCATCCGGAAAAACAGAAAAATCAGAATTAAAATAATAATAATTCTCATGTCAGCCTTTTACTGATTTATTTGATGCAAAGTTAGCACAATTTTACGGGATTTGCGAGGCCCGTCAAACTCACATAAAAAAACATTCTGCCAGGTGCTCAGGCCGGCTTTGCCTTCTATAACAGGAATACATTCGGACGGTCCTACAATTCCGGACTTCAGGTGGGCGGCACCATTGTTATCAATTTTATCGTGTTCCCAGACTCCCTCAGGTACCAGCTTGTTAAGCATATGGATGACATCTCTTTGTACTGAATTGTCCCAGTTTTCCTGTATCATGATTCCGGCAGTGGCTCCCTGTACATAAATCATTACACTGCCACTGATAACCCCTGAAGTTTTGATGAAACTATGGATGTATTCTGTGATGTCTGTTAGTTGATTTTGTTCCGTAGTCTCAACCTGAATTATTTTTTGCATGCTTTTCAAATTTTTGATGATTAAAACTAATTGATAATATCTGTATGACCAAACTTTATTACATCGCAAAACCTGAGCAAAACAAAGAAGTGATTAAAAGTTTTTATCTTTAGGGAAAGAATGATAATATGAAATTCAGAACTACCATACGGATTCCCTCTCCGGATATCAGGCTCAGATATGACAGCAGACTGTTTTTGCTGGGTTCGTGCTTTTCAGACAATATTGGTGATAAGCTGAGTCAGCATAAATTTGACAGCATCAATAATCCTTTTGGTGTGTTGTATAATCCGATATCCGTGCTAAATCATTCACTAAAGCTGGCAGAAGAGAATCCTGATTTTCGGCCGGATTTGCAAGAAAGAAGCGGTCTGTGGTTTGATTACCGTTTTCATTCCACCTTTTCTCACATCCGACCTGAAGCAGCTGAAAGAAAGATGAAATCTGCTTTTAGGCTGGCCGAAAGACAATTTAAAAAAACGGATGTGCTTTTCCTTACCTGGGGTACGGCTTTTGTTTATATGTTGAAAGAAAACCAGCAAGTAGTGGCAAATTGCCACAAACAACCGGGTTCTCTGTTTGACCGGAAAAAACTCAGTACAGAAGAAATCTGCCGATCATACACTGAATTTTTTCAACTGCTCGAAAGTAAGTACCCTGACATGTCTGTAGTGCTGACCATTTCTCCTGTAAGACACCTGAAAGATGGTTTTGTTGAGAATCAACGTAGTAAAGCGACCCTGATTCTGGCTGCAGAACTGCTTGAGATGCAGTTCAGGCAGGTAAGTTATTTTCCTGCTTATGAAATTATGATGGACGATTTGAGAGATTATCGTTTTTATGGACAAGATTTATGCCATCCCTCTGTTGAGGCTATTGAATATTTGTGGGAATGTTTTTCAGAGAGTTACTTTACTTCCGATACCCGGAAACTGAAGCATGAAATCGGCGAGATAACGGCGGCAGCAAATCATCGGCTAATGTTTCCGGAAAGTGAAGAAGTCCAAAGATTTGCCCAGGCTCAGTTAAAGAAGATTGAGAATATTATGCCATATCTTCCCCCGGGAAAACTTGACGCTGAAAGAGATTATTTTAAAAGTCTGTTGAAATGATTCGTTGATCCACATTGGCAGAATACCCGATGTAGATTTTATCGTATTTTCTGGAATACAAGACGTATGTGTAAAAACTATCCATAAAAAAAAAGGAAGCCATTGTAGCTTCCTTTTGGTGATCCTTCGCAGATTTGAACTGCGGACCTCTTGCCTGTCATCCGCCGGCTGGCTAACTAAACCGTGTCCGACTACTGGCGGACAACTGAGTTAAAGTATCGTTGCTTGTCCTCTGCCTGCTGAGAGACTACAATATACCGCCTGCTGTCAGGCACCTGATACATTAATTCTTGTTAAGAGTTTAGTCCACCGGTTGGCGGATGAGATTATTTGATTTTAGGAATAATTTCGTTCCAGATAAACTCACGACCTTTGGCAGACTTGAGTTGTTTTTCCCTTTTCATGGCCTGTTTTTTCTTTGGATAAGTTTCGGTATAAGCAATAATCCAGGGCTGATACTTTTTTGTCCAGCCTGTGTTTTTTATGTCATTATGAGAAACAAGCCGTTGATCCACATTGGCAGAATACCCGATGTAGATTTTATCGTATTTTCTGGAAT
>JBKGYK010000071.1:0-15205 GCA_046546095.1 Bacteroidales bacterium | reverse complement strand
AAAAAAGAATGGCAATGATGGATAAAGGGCTTCTGCCGATAAACGCATTACAGAGCCTGAAGGGCCCGACAAAGGGTGAGCATGAGCAAAAAATTTACCTGACACAGCATTACTTTTAACCGGAGCGAATATCCCGCGCCAGGGCGCCCGCCTGCCTACCAATGAAAATCAACAGCAGCGGGCAGGCAGGCTGGCATCCTGCATATCCGTTTGGGCAATTTTCTGCGCTGTGCTGTAGCGCGCGGCAGTTAGCTCACAAGCACAGCATGGCAGAAAAGCCCAAAGGGATATGCAGATATAAGCCGAAGACCGGTCAGCCGGTAGGCGGATGGCGCCATAATCATCAACCATCTCCAACCTCCCAACTTATCAACCTTCCAACTTATCAACTTATCAACCTCCCAACTTATCAACTTATCAACCTCCCAACCTAAAAACCGAACCTCCATTTTCAAAAAAATTACACTACATTTGCAGCAAATAATGCAAGTATGAGCGAACAGATAAAACACGAATGCGGCATTGCTTTTATCCGCCTGCGTAAACCACTGTCTTACTACCAGAAAAAGTACGGAAGCTTCAGCTACGGACTGGAAAAACTGTACATCCTGATGGAAAAACAACACAACCGCGGGCAGGACGGAGCAGGCGTGCTTAGCATTAAAAACGATATTGAACCCGGAAACAATTACATCGACAGAGCCCGCTCAAACGCTCAGAATCCCATTAAGGATGTGTTCGACCAGATTCGCAGCAAAATTGCCGCTGCCAACGGCGATCAGGTGGATGCCGACTACGCCTACCAAAATCTGCCTTTTCTCGGCGATATTTACCTGGGACACCTGCGCTACGGAACTTTTGGCAAAAACGATGTTGAACTTCTGCACCCCGTGATGCGCCTGAACAACTGGAAAAGCCGTTCGCTTATGATGGCCGGCAACTTTAACCTCACCAATGTGGATGAGCTGTTTCAAAACCTCATCGATTACGGACAGCACCCAAAAGATTATTCCGATACGGTAACCATGCTCGAAATGGTGGGTCTGTACCTGGATGAAGAAAACCAGACCCTCTTCCGCAAGCTGAAAAACAAGGGACACAGCAACCGCGAAATTTCCGATCTGATTCCGGAAAAACTCAAAATTGAAACCGTTCTGCAAAAGGCCTCAGAACACTGGGATGGCGGTTACGTTATTGGTGGTATTGTCGGACATGGCGACGCTTTCATTACCCGCGACCCCTGGGGCATACGTCCGGCATTTTACTATATGGACGATGAGATTGTGGTGGCTGCCTCTGAACGTCCCGTGATTCAAACCGTGATGAACGTGAAAGCCGAACAGGTGAAGGAGCTGGATCCCGGTGCTGCCCTGGTGGTGGATCGTAAAGGCAAAGCCGATGTGCACATGATTCGCATTCCACAGGAAAAACGATCCTGTTCTTTTGAGCGCATTTATTTCAGCCGCGGCTCCGATCTTGACATCTACGATGAACGCAAAAAGCTGGGCGAAGGCATCGTAAAACAGGTGCTGGAATCTGTGGATTATGATTTTGACAACACGGTATTTTCATACATTCCCAACACAGCCGAAACAGCCTTTTACGGTATGATCAAAGGCCTTGAAGATGTGCTGACAAAACAAAAAATCAAGGCCATGCGCAATCATGATAAGCCGCTGACTGATGATGAAATGGAAGCCCTCTTGTCAAAACGACCGCGTGCCGAGAAAATCGCCATCAAGGACGTCAAGCTGCGTACCTTTATCTCCCAGGATGAAGGCCGTAAAGACCTGGTGGAGCACGTGTACGATATCACCTACGGTACGGTAAAAACCAGCGATACGCTTGTCATCATCGACGACAGCATCGTGCGCGGTACTACCCTGAAGCAAAGCATTCTCAGAATTCTGGACCGCCTCGGTGCCAAAAAGATCATCATTGTATCCTCAGCGCCCCAAATCCGTTACCCCGACTGCTATGGCATTGACATGGCCAAACTTAGTGATTTTGTGGCTTTTCAGGCTGCCATTGCCCTGCTGAAAGAAAGCGGGCAGCAGAATGTTATTGACGAGGTGTACCAACAGTGCAAAGATCAGGAAAACCTGCCCAAAGAAGAGATGATCAATTACGTGCGGCACATATATGCCCCCTTCAGTCCGGAGCAGATATCGGCAAAAATTGCAGAACTGCTCAAACCCGGGGACATCAGGGCTGATGTGGAAATCATTTATCAGGGCATAGAAACTTTGCATCAGGCCTGTCCCAACGATACCGGCGACTGGTATTTTACGGGCAATTATCCCACCCCCGGTGGTGTGCGAGTGGTGAACCGATCCTTCATAAATTATATGGAAGGCCGCAATGTGCGGTCGTATTAAATAATTACCGGGGCTTCGTGCTCTCTCCAAGACATTGGTGGCTTAGAATACTCAATCACCTATCTCTGTCGATAGAATATTAATACAATCGACAGGTGATTGAGCGAAGCGATGTGCTGCGATGTACTGAGCACAGTCGAAGTGAGCTGCGCCGAAGTGCCGAAATCACCGGTATAACAGCGAAGCCGAAATCACCTGCACCTAGCGCATCAAATACATCTTGCCGATATTTTTATCAAAATAAGTGTCCGATTCATTGGAACGGTGTTCCATATTTTCACCTGCAATTTCTGTTTTTATGCGATAGAAATATACACCGTTTGCCAGTTGATCACCGTACATATCACGTCCATCCCAGGCATATTCGGTAATGTTTCGTCCAATGTGTATCGGTCCAAGTTCAGCCTTGTCAATGACTTTTACCAGCCGACCCGTGATGGTGTAGATTTCAATGCGAAACTTATCCGGAATGACACTGCCGGTAAGTTCAAACACAAAACGCGTTGATGTAGAAAAAGGATTGGGATAGTTTAGCACGTTGGTGATACTGCTTTTGGTAATGACTTCAAAGGAAATGATGTAATCGTTGTCACCAGACTCATTGCCGGAAACATCGGTAGCTTGTATCCTTAACTGATATTTCCCGTCTTTGGTAAAATGAGGTTCATACAGAATTTTTGATTTATTTTCCGGTAGATCAGCAGGTATAAATTGCAGCACTTCATTGCCCATGCTGTCCCGGAAATGTATGCGTTTTTCCACGCCTGTCTCCATGTTGGTCAGGTATATACGAAACAGACTGGTATCGTTCAGTGCCAGGTAGGGATTTTCATCCTTCAGGCTGACCAGAATTTCAGGTTCTGCAGAAACGATGTCCCCGTCAAGAATATGTACCCCGTCAAAAGTAACATCCAGCAGCGGATTGGCATTATCCGTAGCTACGTAGAAATAGTACTGGGCAATGTTGTTGAAATGATAGCGTTCGGCTTGATCATATTCGCCGCTTTCTGTCATGGGGTTGAATTCAACCCAGATGGAATTCAGTCCCTGCAGGTTTGTGGTGCTGCATATGATTGTGTCTGTTAGTACATCACCTGCAGGATGGGGACGAAGACGTCGTTCCCCAAGCGATATGATCTGGTTGTCTGATGTTTGTATCCACGATTTCACGAGCAGGCTGTCCATATCGTAAGGACTGATGTTTTCTGTTGCCAGGGCAAATTGCAGCTCTTCTCCCCGGGAAATGGTGTCTCCGCTGATGTAAAAGCCGGATTTCGGATTGATGGCTGTCTCGGGAATGCCTTCGTGCATGATTTGCCATTTTTTGATTTGTCCGGGTGTTTTGGTGCTGTCATCCCTCGTTCTGAAATTCAGCTTCAGCCACGGATGTTCCCCGGCATCAATATAGGATTGCAGATTATAAATATCGTAGGTGGCTGTTGTTATTGTGTCAAGGATAATCGTACTGTTCTCAACAGGCTGGTAGGACAGCAATTCCACCTGTGTGAGGTCATTGTTCTCCTCCATGGCCTCCTGATACCAGTGGAAAGAAATCCATTCCGAAGCCGGCCCGATGTCTGTGCTGGTAATTGTACCGTAATTGAATTTGCTGTTCAGGTCTGCATACAAATCAATAACATCTGTGGTGCTGTTGCCTGTAACTTCTTGCTCACTGCCGGGTTCACCTTTTTGTGTGAAAAAGGCATATGGCACATTGTTTTCAACGTTTCGGATATTTGTGGCTCCGATATTTTCAAATGCCTGGTATTCAGATTCTGCCCAGTTTTCAAAATTGCCGTTTCTGAACGAATAGGCCAGGATGTAATGGCCGTCCGGTACCTCATTGGTAATCATGTCAGCCATATTTTGCCTGGTCAGGGAATCTCCTGATGGAAAAACAAAAAAGTAGTTGGGGCGCCCCATATTCTGACATCTGGGATAATTATTCTGACCGTAATCGGCAATGTCTCCTGGCCAGGCTTTGATGGTCACCGGATCAATGACGGCAATGAGCATGGCACTGACAGGCATACAGGAGCCGCCGTCACCATCTCCGTTGTTGATGGCTCCATCAATGGTGAAGCGGATGTTCTCAAATTCTCCGGAAGAAGGCGATCCGATATTATGACACTGTAGTTGCCTGGCAGATTCCACAAAATCAAAATCCCGCTCATCACGGTCAAACTCAATGAACTCATAATCATCTTTCTTGAACTGATAGGGATGTGCCTGAGACCAGCCGGTTTTTCCGGGAATGTGAATAAATGAAGATTCTTCCCAGCTGATGGAGTCAGGAACAGGATGATCTGCAGCGACCCGCCAGTAGTAAACCCTGTTTTCCTCCAGGCTTGTTTGAGGCGACCAGCTGATGACTCCACCGCTTGCTGAGCTTTCACCTGAATACAATGGAAGTCCCATATTGCTGCTGAACATATCGGTGGTATCCATTTCAAACAGATAATTCGTCTCCCCGACAAAAGGATCTCCTGTAGATGCTTTGAGTTCTACTGTGTTGTCCGGATAAATGGCATATTCAAAAGGATACACCGGATATACTGAAGCTGATTTAACCATGAATTGCAGACTTGCCTGATTGTTTGTTTCAGAAAGCTCATCAATCTGATCATAAAAATCCAGCTTGACTGTGATTCTGTTGAGACCGGTGCCAATCTCAGGCTTAACGGGTAATTTTATCTGCAGGTTGTTGTCATACAAACAGCCTTCCACTGCCTCTTCATAGGATTCAACAGAGTTGTCGGCGTATTGCCGCTCTATACGTACAAGAAATGTATCGGCAAAAGCACGTCCGGGATTTGTCATGTGGATGTTAACAAGGAAAGAATCCTGCAGGGTGGTAATTTCTGATGGTTCAAAAATGATGTCGGCAGAAGAGATTTGTAAATCCGGGAGATCAGCATGATTGATGCGCAAAGCCGGGTCTCCGTGCAGGGTCATTTCGTGAAATGTGTTTTGCAATGTGATATCGTTGAGATTGCCATCCTGTGCCAGGCGGGTGGCTTCCTGCTGTTGTTTTCCCAGACTTTCACCATAATGCAGGTAAGTTATGCTTTCGTATAGCCTGCCGGAAAATCGGTTTAGATAGGAAGCATATCCGAATCCGACAGATGCCATAAAAGCAATGGCTCCTTTATCGGCTATGCGTATCCAGCGTTCACTTACAGAAACATTGTCCGGATCATGGATGTCGCCGGAAAAACAGGAGTTCGCCAGAATAAAGGGATAGCGGTCCTGATTGTTGTAATTTTCAGGATCGTCGATGTTCTGATCGAATCCACTGCCCGAAGCATGGCCGAAAAATGTCATCATGCTAACACCGTCATTGATAAGGTTTCGCACTGAATCGGAAACGGAAATTTGTATGGGAGCAGAGGAGTTCTTCAGAAAGGTATGTACAAATCCGCCAAACAGGGTGTCTTCAATGGTGTTTTCGTAGCCCTGCAGGTATGAGGCAAAGCTGGCCTGCTCACCCGCATTTGCACCACCACCAAAATGCAGAATATTTTTCATCCACAAAGCATTTTCCGTGGATTCATATGCCTGTATTTTGGTCAGATAATCTTCTACATCAGCAGGGTTTCTGGCAGCAAGGCGTCCCGTGGGAACAAAAGGTTCGAAATGTGTATCTCCCATACCGGCAGTAATCAGCACATCTGAAGGAGGGTTGCCAAAAGTTGGAACAAGGCAACGTTCAAAAAGTGCAGCATCATTGCGAACAGAGCTCGTCTTCACTCCTTTGCCCAGCAAAAACAGCTGTTTGGGTGGAACCCCGCTCAGGTTGGTGTAATCCTGTACCAGTCCGCGAATGGCATAGGGATGTTTGCGAATGCCATGTGCATACTGATCGTAAAGTTCATCCATGGTGAAAACTTCCGCATTGTAACCCGTGGTGTTGCGGTAGGCCTTGTAGGTTTCTGCCGAAGAAGCTAAGCTGCTGTGTGTAACAATCAGGTAATCTGCACCGGGATTCAGTGCTGTGTACCTGGTAAACTGGCCATTCTCCGCTGCAGGGCTAATGTCATGGGGCTGATTATATCCATTCTGGTTGCAGATAATCATGTGGCGGCTGCTGTTGTTATCAGGTGCCAAAGCTTTAACCAGACCTGATTCTCGGCTTGTTTTGATGCGTAAATGCTGATCCATATCGTACAGCCAGACGGTGCCGTTGTCGCCAAAATTGGATATCTCCAGATAATCCTTGCTGCCATCACCGGAAGGAAGATAAAATTCAAATGCATCTGCAGATTCAAAATCCATTGTATGCGGGTATCTAATGTCAATATAGGAAACCCGGTTATCGTCATCGTACTGCGGTGATTGCGTGTCATTTGATGAAAACACAAAATCTATGCTTTCAGGTACATCTGCAGGTGCAAAAGCAAAACTTTTCCGTATGTAGTCATATCCTGAATAAACTTCATTTACCCGTGTGCTGCCCATGAAATTAACTTTAAGATGATGGGGGATGGAGGATTGGATTGAGCTTGAGGGTGTACCGGCTACAGCCAGTTCTATTTCCACATCAGGTCCGCTGTTGGATTTGTTGGTGAGATTGATGTTTTTGGTACGACTATTATCCAGGTTGATCTCTGCATTGTCAAGCCAGGCTTCAGACCGGGTGTACATGGCTCTGCTGGAGGCGGGGTTATAAGTTCCGGTGTAATTGTTCCTCAGGTGACGGATGCAATACATGGCCTGGTTGTCGCTGTGGGCAGCAAAGTTCAGATCGTTTTCGCTTTGCATCCTGCGGTTATCGTACTGATTGTTCCAGGTCAAAAAATAAACTGCTGTGTCAGTAAACAAACTGTGATCTGGATTGATCTGATTCTGAGGGTCATCATACAGCATTGCTTCATTCTCACCACGATTGCGCTGTCCGTAAAATTCCAGGTATCCGTTGGGATCAAAAATCCCGTTACTGCCTTCTCCTTCTATGTAGATGTACTGTTCTTCCCCTTCATGAAACAACTGTATCCAGCGGGGATCAATTTCATCAGCCGGGAATCCGCTGTTGATGAGTTGGTCGTAGGTGATGCGAATTATTCCATCCTGAGTAACAGGAATGCGGTAATACGTCTGATCATAATCAATCCATTCGTTGCCGGCCGTTTGAGCAAATACATCAGCCGCAGAAAAAAAGAAAATTCCAAGCAAAAATGCCGTAAAAAGGCTGCGCAACCGGTGTATCCATAATCTATGACCTGCCATATGCTTTGTTGTTTTTACCTGTTCGCCTGATGCTACAATGTTATTAGGAGGCACATTGTTCAGTGCTTTCTTATAGCGAAAAGCCTGATGACATGACCGTATGTGATGTCTGGCTTGTATCATAATCGTGAGTTGGATGAATTTTCGGTGTCGATATCAAAGCTGTATCTCAGGGAAAATACATGAGAATAAAAATTGTTGCTGTCTCCGGGGCTACTCAGGGCATAATCCACGCTGAAGTTGCGAAATGCTATCCCTGCACCAATGCTCAACTGAACACTGTGTTCTTTTTCCCCATTGCTGAGTGGTATTTCCTGAAACTGTCCGAGGCCTGATCTTAGAAAAACTTTCTGATCCCAGTCAAATTCTATGCCTGCACGGGGGTCCAGGCTAATGAGATTGGTTTTTAGCAGGGTATTGCGTTTGCCGTCAAAGCTGTTGTACAGGTTGATTTCAGCCAGGGCTGACAGCTTGCTGACAATGGGTATTTTTCGTGCCACTCCCAGGTTGAGCGTAGGCAGGCTTATTTCCAGGCTGCTCTCGGGCAGGTAGTTGCCGGTTTGCAGCCAGGTTTCAGCAAGAACTTCCTGATTAAAACTCCAGGCATTGAAGGTGGAAGTGACATCTTTTGCCATGGCCGCAAAAATCCATTTATCTGTGGTGTATAGTGCAGAAAAATCCAGACCAAATCCCCAGGCACCACCAAAATCCCCGGCTTTGCGACGTATAATCTTTGCGTTGCCGCCAAGGGAAAGATTTTCAACTTTACTCAGACGAGCAAAACTGAAAATAACCGCCAGATCGGAAGCGGAAAATGCCGATAGGCGATCGTAGCGTATGTTGCCGTCATTGTCAATCAGATCAAGGGTGTTGGGGATATTATCCACGCCAAATCGTATCAGGCTACCACCCATAACCGTCTTTTCGTCAAGCCGGTATATGGCTGAGCCAAAATCAAAGGCAGCGACGCCCGCAAAATATTCTGCATGCATCAAACCAATTTCCAACTCCTGGTGTAATTGTGTCATAGCTGCAGGATTCCAGTATCCGCTCATAACACCCTGAGATGATGCTACCACAGCATTTGACATTCCCAGGGCACGGGCACCAACGCCTATGCTGAGAAATTCATTGCTGTATTTGGGTGCTGTTTGCGCTTGCAACAGCACAGGCAAAGAAGCAAACAAAAGCCATATGTAACGTTTTACAAACATCATCATGTTATTTCTGCGGATATGCAGCGCAGTGCAGCAAAACCGATGCTCTGATTAACAGCCGTGTATAGCGGCCGGTTTACCAGATATTCCAAAGATACAAAAAAACAAAAGGTAAACATCAGGCAACTTGTTTTGTCATTTTATTGAATCTGTGTCTGAGAATGCTTCACCGAATGCCGGAAGCCGTAGCAAGAATTGATGCCTGATGTGACTTTTTACCAAGAATATGGTGATTGATGCCAGGGGCTGTTAAGAAAAATAAAATATTAATTTTACCTTTGTAAACGCATGCAACTGTTATTTATATTTTTATTTATCGCCCTGGCTTTTTCTTTTTTGTGCTCATTGCTGGAATCGGTACTGCTGAGCATCACACCCAGCTATGTCACTATGCTTAAACATGAGGGCAAGCGTTACGGTGTTATTCTGGCAGGGTTTAAGGATAAAATTGACCGTCCCCTGGCGGCCATACTTACCCTGAACACCTTTGCACATACCCTTGGGGCAGCGGGTGTTGGGGCGCAGGCACAAAAACTCTGGGGTGATACCTACCTGTCGTTGACATCGGCTGTGCTGACCCTGCTGATTCTTGTATTTTCCGAAATTATTCCCAAAACTCTGGGAGCCAACTACTGGAAAAGCCTGCTGAAGTTTACGGCATACGCGCTGCTGATTCTGATCTATTCACCCCTGTATCCCATCATTCTGCTCAGCCAGTTTATTACCAGGGTTTTTCGCAAAGCGGATGCAACCGAGGATGAAATCCGTGAGGAGGTGCTGGCCATGGCACGACACGGGGCGGAAAAAGGCGCCCTGAAAAAGAACGAAAGCCTGATTGTTCAGAATCTGATGCGCTTTCAGTTTGTGCGGGCAAGGGACATCATGACCCCACGTGTAATGATGAAAAGCATTGATGAAAAAACCAGGGTGAAAGAGTTTTATGAAAATATTGCAACGGTAGGTTTTTCACGGCTGCCGGTATACAAAGGCAGTGCGGAAAATGTTACCGGTTACCTGTTGAAAGAGGATGTGATGGCACAGATGATACTGAATGCATATGACAAACCCATTGCAGAATTTAAACGTGAGATTCTGGTATTTCCTGAAAGCACCCCGGTTTTTAAATTGTACGAAAAAATGATGAGCTCCCGGGAAATGATTTCTCTGATTGTGGATGAATATGGTAGCACTGCCGGCCTTGTAACCATGGAAGACATTATAGAAACCATTTTGGGTCTGGAGATTGTGGATGAAACAGATGATATTGAAGATCTTCAAAAATATGCTTCCGAACGCCTGAAACGGCGAATACGGGAATGATACCAACAGCATAAATTCAAAAAAGGCTGTCCGCTAACCAGCGAACAGCCTTTTTTGATGACTGAAAAGCTTTTTTATTGCTGATTAAAGACCATCACATCATCCAGGTAATATTTGCCTGTGTTGGTATCGGTGCCTTCGTATTTAAATGCGATGTGAACAGTACCTGTGTAGCTGCTGATATCAATATCACCACTTACTGTCCAGTTTGTAGCAAATCCGCTTGTGGGAGCATCAGAAATGTCTGCGCTGAGTTCAGTCCATGTTGCATTTTGGGGATCAGTACTACCATCATAATCTTCGGAAATCATCACTTTAAGTACTGCACCACGGTCATCGCGTCCTCGGGTAGAGAAACTCAAGCCGCCGGCAAGGCCGGTCAGATCGATTTCGGGAGTAATCAGCCATGATTGGATATCGCTTTCCCCGCTGGTGGTACCGTCAATGTATGCAGAGATGTCCTTGTCGCTGTTTTTGCCTGTCCAGACTATGCTGCCTGCGCTTGCTACATTATTCCAGCCTTCCAGAGCGATGGGATCTCCGATGGTCAGGCTGTCGAAATCTTCATAAAACACATCATCATACTCACCACAGCGAAGTCCGTCCATATCCACTTCATGATAGTAGCGGATGAATAGCTGCCAGTCGTCACGAAACTGACTGGCAATGGCAATGAGGGTTCCTTTGCCTTCAGGTACAGGATAATCTGCAAAATCTGCGTAACCGGATGTTCTTACATCAATGGTCTGGCCGTTGCAATCTTCCAGTGTGCGGTTTTCAGTGATCAGATTATCGGCATCGGCAAACGTTTTGTTGATGTCCTCTTCCACAAACTGCACATCCTCGAGTTTGATTAGCTTGCCCTGGTATGCACCGGTGATCTGACTGATTTCAACCAGATCAGGTTCTTTTTCCTGTTCAGTTGCCAGTTTTACGATATTGTCATCAACAGAAACAGAATCAAGTTGCAGCATGTTTTCATAATCCCCAAGGATAAGGTCTTTCAGATAGATGCGAACAGAATCACCCTGATACAATCCTCCGGAAGACATCAGGTGCAGGTTGATGGCACCTGATTCATCCTGAACGTAAGCAGATTTGTAAATATTTCCGCTTTTATCGTCCATGGTACATACACAGTACAGGGAGAAATCGCCGGTAAATTTGTAACCTTCGGGATAAACCCCTGATTCCACACTGTCGGTGTACATTTGTCTGATTTCACCTATGGTAAGGGTGTTACCTGTAGGAATATCTTCTGTCTCCGGTGCTTCAAAATCGTCGTGAATACAGCCGCCTGCCAAAAACAAAATGGCCAGTGCTGCAAGAATTCCGGTTTTATATGCTGTATTTTTCACAATAAAAAAGTTTTAATGTTCTGATTGTTACGTTTATTTTCTCTCATCGCATCTGGGACCATCCAGAAGCACCTCGTCGGTGTCCCGGATAAGCAGTTGCCATATTACATCCGGACTGTCCGGATAGGAATATTTGGTAATGACACCGGTAATCTGCCCATTTCCTTCGGGGATGGTGTCACCTGCAAAATCTGAATAATCACTGGTTCTGACAATGATGCTTTCTCCGTCACAGTTTTCCAGCGTGCGGTTTTGTGCTGATGAACCGTTGATGTTGGCATAAGTTTTTCCCAGCTCGCTGTCGGCAAACTGTACATCACTGATGGTAACCAGTTCTGAATCATAGGTTCCGTCAAGGATGTCGGTTAAAGTGGCCTGATAGGGTGTTATTTCCCGGTCTGAGGCCTGAACAATGATATGCTCTTCCGCGTTGAGGATGTTGTCAAAAACAAGCTCCATTTTGCCGTTGTAATATACAATACTGACATCATTAAGATTGACCCGTACTTGATCACCCTGAACCATCAGTCCGGGGCTGCTTAAGCGGTATAGATTAATGCCTGCTGTGCTGTCCTGCACATAGGCTTCTTTGTAGATATTGCCTTTTGAATCGTCCATGATGACTGTGGCATAAAGCATGTAATCCTCTTCAAATGTGTAGTTGTCGCCACTGTCCTGGTAGATTTCATACATGTTTTCTACATTGAGTTTCATGTCTTCAGGTACTCTGTTGACAGGTGGTTCATCATAATCATCCACACATGCGGTGAGACTAAAGATAATCAGTGCTGCCATGCTTATGATTGATATGTTTTTATTCATTTCTTCTCTGCTTTTGATATTGTTAGAAACTAAAATAAACGTTCAGGAAAAATGTTGTGCCGTACATATAAAAATATTTCGGCGGGAATTTATCAATGTTTGAGATGTCATAGCGGTACTGCTCGAATCCTCCGATGGCAAAATCGGTTGTGTTCAGTACGTTATTTACGCTGAGGGTAAATCCTGCGTAATAATCATCCCATTTGAAAGATTTTCCGCCGAAGAAATTTACCGTATAACCCGGGTCAAGCATTTGCTGATCAAGCATCTGATCCCATTGTGGGTCTTCAGCTACAAAGTTTTCCATGGCCTCGGCCGTGCGTCTGTCGGGACTGAAATCCAGGAAAATTCTGTCAAAGTAATTGAGATTCAGTCCGGCAAACCAGTAATTTGGTGAGTCGTATTTGATACCGATGCTTCCGACCACTTCCGGCATGTTGCCAATGTGATAATTCTCGATGTACACAGTGCGGTCTTCTGCAATAATTTCCGAATCATTGTCCTGTGCAATGGTAACCTGCGGGCGGGAAGTGTGGATGTATTGTCCCCAGCTTCCTGCGGCATTGACTGACCATGTTGGTGTGATTTTCACATCCAGTCCCAGCTCTGTACCATAATTAAGTTTGTCAACTCCTGTCATGATATAATTTACAAAACTGTTGAGTTCATCATGATAAAAGCTTCGGTTCCACAGGCCGTCTTTGAACTCAGTGTAAAATCCTGTCAGGCGCAAATCTACCGAGGGAGCTCTCCAGACATAGGAAAGATCTCCGCTGAGGATTTTTTCACTTTGGAGATTTTTTACAGCATGATCGCGGGTACGTGGTGAAATATAAGCATCCCAGAAATACGGGGCTTCTGTCATATATCCGGCATTGATCAGGATAAAGTGGCGGCCTGTGATTTTGTATGTAGCGCCGGCTTTAAAGCCAAAATCAACGAACTCTTGTTTGGGTGAAGGGCCGTATGACTGGGCAGGAAATTTGCCATTCCTGCGGTTACCTGTACGCCAGAATTCTGTGTAAGCAATTTCGCCTGCCGTGTAAAAATCTACCTTGGGATATACAAACTGTGCCTGTACAAATGCATCGTGGGAATTGATATTGGCGGTATAATCGTAACCAATGATATCTCCTTCCCTGGCAACATGATTTGGGTTGTCAAGATCATTTTGCGCAAAGCTCATGTCAGCAAAGTCACGCTCGGCAAACTGATCAATATCAAGATAATAATCGCCGCCCAGCAAATCAACAAGTGATTGGTAATGATGCCCTTCATAAAAGCGAAAATTCAAAGCACCTGTCAGTGTTGTGTTGTCATTGATTCTGTTGGTATAGCTTGAGTTAACACCGTACTGGTCTATATCGGTTCTGCCTTCTTCAATGATGTATTTTGAGCGCATGCCTGTAACATCATTGCCGTGTTCTCCGTTGGCGTTATTGACAGTATAAAGGTTTTTACTATTAGCAAAATAAAAGCTGTCCCAGTCAAGCTGTGTAAAATCTGTATCTCCGCTTTCCCACTGATTTTGATAATAGCGCTGCATGTTGGGGTCGAAATCCCAAAAGCTGGGGAGTTTTTGATAATAATCCGGTCTTGGGTCGGGTGCATCATACCAGTTCAGACGGGTAGATCCGCCGCGTCCGAAGGTGTATTGTACACCGGAAGTCAGGTTTTGGTTTTCATCAATATCCCAGTAATGATTCAAAATAATCTTGGGTTTGTGATATTCACTTACCCTGGCATTGCGTTTTTCACCGTTCTGATAGCCCCAGTTGGGATTGTAAAAATTGCTGCCGGCAAGGTCATATACTTCCTGTGTTCCCACACCACCTCTTCCACTGCGCAGGGGTGCACCGAAGCCAACCAGGCCCAGGCTGTGTTTGTCATTGATTTTGCGTTCGGCTGAAAGCAAATAGGAATAGGCATCGTAAAAAGAGCCTTCAACATATCCTTCCTGTGCCCAACGCTTGGAACCGGAAACAGTGAAAGCCCATCCATTGTCCATCATACCGGTGCTGTGGATAAACATCGCCCGGTTGAAATAACTTTTGTTGGCACGGGAATAGGTTACCCTGGTTTGTTTCCTGTCTTTTGATGCGCGCATGGTGATGTTGGTTAAACCGGCCACACCACCAAAACCATAATCATTGGATTCCAGACCAATGGCTGTTACTTTGTTTCTGACAGCATCATTCAGGCCGCCCCAGTTGCTCCAGTATGCACGCCCGGACTCCATATTGTTCATCTGGAGATTGTTGATTGTCACATCCAGATACCGGCTGTCATAGCCCCGGATATTAAAACGGGCCTGACTGAAAGTATAGGCTGCGCGCTGAACAAAAATGTCGGATGAGGAACCAAGTAAGCCGGAAATATCCTGACTTTGCTCGTCCATGCCCAATTCTGATTCCGTGATGGTAAACATCTCTACCTCTGGTTGGGTGGCATCACCATCATTGCTGGTGGTGTCGTCACCTTCCTCTGTTTGTGCTGTTACCTGCATTCCAAAAAATAAAACAGGTAAAATGAATAGATATTTTTTCATTCAATACAGTTTAATTATCCATAACAATATATTCTGTTCAAAGTTATAAAAAAAAGTTTCCGTCCTGAGGCAATGCAAAAAAAAATCCCAATGCCCATATAAGATTTTATTATCTCTTATGGCCTGACTGAAAAGTCCCTGTTGTTTTTTCTGCTGTGATGTTTTTTGCAATCTGCCTGAATTGGATATTCCTCAACCGGGCTTGTTTGGTTGGAGTTTGCCCGGCAGCAGCGATGATGTCCGGTTTCAAGCCGCAACCCAACAAAAGCATAGAACATCGGGCAAAAGCACGAAACATCAACCAAAGCTTAAACTTCTAAGCCCCAACGGGGCGAA
>JBKGYK010000070.1:0-16711 GCA_046546095.1 Bacteroidales bacterium | reverse complement strand
CCCCATGCAGTTATCTGTCTGGGGTTTTTCTTTTTTTGTGCTTATTTTCATAAAATAGTTCAGCCTCCTCCCATCAGTATCCAGCAATTTTAACATATTATTATATTTTTTACTGGTTTTTTAATGTAACAAATGCATGGTTCTTGCGTCACACAGCTCGAAACAAAACAAAACTATTATGAAACCAATGTCTATTATTGTTATTATCAGTTTGCTTACATGGCTGGGAACAAGTTGCGATTGCCCCATGAACAGAATTCAGGGTCAGGGGGAGCCGATGATAAAATACTACAATCCGGGCAGTTTTGAAACCATTGTTTCTGATCACATTATTGATGTGGAATATGCATGTTCGGACACATTTGCTGTAAAACTTGAGGCACAGCCCAACCTGATAGAATTCATTGAAATATATGTAAATCAGGAGCGGTTGCATATTGATGTAAAAGAAGGCATCAACCTGCACCCTACCTCAAGGCTGAAAGTGTATATTGACATGCCTGATATCCGCAGTCTGCAGATAAATGGTACGGGAAGTATCATCAACACCCATCCCTTTGACAGCATTGACAAATTGGACATCATGATTAAGGGTACAGGTAATGCCACTTGTCAATGGCTGACGGCAGAAAACCTTACTCTCAGCATAAACGGAACCGGAGACATAAGTACCCGTGGAAACACAAGCCATTTATTTGCGGAGATTGATGGCACGGGAGATATCACTTACAGCGGAAGTTCAGAAGAAGCCATAGTAAATAGTGATGGAACGGGCAATTGTTTCTTCTATGGGAACAGTGTATATCTGAAACTCCTACTCAATGGCACAGGTGATTTCTACGGACGTGATTTTTCAACCCGCAATGCTGATGTGTACGTGGATGGACCAGGGGATGCAGAAGTATTTGCTACGGAAAGCCTTACGGCCACAATTAAAGGAAGCGGTAATGTCTTTTGCTATGGAAACCCGCAATGGGAGGTAGAAAACGATGGTTGCGGAGATTTCATCCTGCAATCATCAGGTAGGGAAGTCCGGTAAACTCCTTTCCAAACGACATAATGCAGGCTAGCTTGTGCCAGGCATTGGAAATCAAAAAAAAGCCGCTCTTTCCAGAACGGCTTTTTTTATTTTTATCATCGGATAAATCTTTATTTATCCTCTTTACCTGAATCATCTTTATCTTCGGCCTTGGGCTCATCAGCTTTATCCGCGTCTTTGGCTTCTTTTTTCTCATCCGCTTCAGACGTTTCCTTTTTGCTTGTGGATTTTTTTGCTTTGGCAGCCGTTGATTTTTTAGCAGTTTTCTTTTCTGCCTTTTCTTCAACTTTCTCTTCAGCTTTCTCTTCTTTTTCTTCAGCCTTTTTTTCTGTAGCTGCAGATTTTTCAGATTCGGACTTTTTCTCTTCTTTGGCCTCCTCTTTTTTGTCTTCAGCTTTTTCGGCTTTGGATTCAGACTTTTTTGCTGTTGTCTTTGCTTCAGCCTTCTCTTCTTTAGGTTCTTCTTTGGCTGTGGCTTCTTCCTTCTTTGCTTCTTTGGCGTCCAGCTTTGCTTTGGCTTCTTTTACTTTTTCAGCTTTTGAAGCTTTTTCGCTTTCCTCCATTTGCTCTTTGAGAGCAGCAAGTCCGGATACATCTCCAAGCGTGGTTTTCTCAACCTTCTCATTCATCTTACTTACTTTACTCTGGGTGGCTTTGCCGGCTTTTTTCTTAGCCTTACGTTCACCCTCTTTTTGAGCTCTGCTTTCATCTTCATGGATTCGTGAATGAGATACGAAGATTTTTTTGGCATCCTTATTAAACTCAATCACTTTGAAATTGAGTTTTTCGTCAGCTTTGGCCTGTGATCCATCTTCTTTGACAAGGTGTTTGGGTGTAGCAAAACCTTCAACTCCGTATGGCAGGGAAATCACAGCACCTTTATTGGTAAGTTCTGTAATTGTTCCTTCGTGAATGCTGCCCGGGGTAAAAATGGTTTCAAACACTTCCCATGGATTTTCTTCAAGTTGTTTGTGACCAAGGCTCAGACGACGGTTTTCTTTATCGACCTCGAGTACAACAACTTCCATTTCTTCACCAATGTTGGTAAATTCGGCAGGATGTTTGATTTTCTTGGTCCATGACAGGTCGCTGATATGAATCAGGCCGTCAACGCCCTCTTCAAGCTCAACAAATACACCAAAGTTGGTAAAGTTACGTACTTTGGCTTTGTGTCTTGAATTGACAGGATATTTTTCTTCGATATCTTCCCATGGATCGGGATAGAGTTGTTTGATACCGAGAGACATTTTGCGTTCATCGCGGTCGAGAGTCAGGATAACAGCTTCCACTTCGTCGCCAACTTTCATGAATTCCTGAGCTGAACGCAGGTGCTGTGACCATGACATTTCGGACACATGGATGAGACCTTCAACGCCGGGAGCAATTTCAACAAATGCACCGTAATCAGCCATTACAACAACTTTACCTTTCACTTTATCACCCACTTTGAGGTTTTCATCAAGTGAATCCCATGGATGTGGAGTAAGCTGTTTCAGGCCAAGGGCAATACGTTTTTTGTCATCATCGAAATCAAGGATTACCACCTGGATTTTTTCATCGAGAGAGACAATCTCTTCGGGATGCTGTACGCGACCCCATGAGAGGTCTGTAATGTGAATAAGTCCGTCAACTCCACCAAGATCAACAAACACACCATATGAGGTAATGTTTTTAACTGTACCTTCAAGTACCTGACCTTTTTCGAGTTTGGCAATAATTTCTTTCTTCTGTGCTTCGAGTTCAGCCTCAATAAGTGCTTTGTGTGAAACCACAACATTTTTGTATTCCTGGTTGATTTTAACCACTTTGAACTCCATGGTTTTACCAACATACTGGTCGTAGTCCCGGATAGGTTTCACATCAATTTGTGAACCGGGCAGGAAGGCTTCAATACCGAACACATCGACAATCATACCACCTTTGGTGCGGCATTTGATGTATCCTTTAATGATTTCATCATTGGCATACGATGAATTCACACGTTCCCAACTGCGCAGTGAGCGGGCTTTTTTGTGAGAAAGCAACAACTGACCGGTAGGGTCTTCAAGGGTTTCAACCATGACTTCCACTTTGTCACCTGGTTTCAGGTCTTCATTGTAGCGAAACTCACTTGCTGATACTACTGCTTCAGATTTATAGCCAATGTTCACAACCACTTCTCGTTTGCCAACAGAAACAACAGTACCGTCAATTACTTCATTTTCTGTGATGGTTGAGAGGGTGTCGTCATAAACTTTTTCCAGCTCATCAATTTTTTCATCAGAATAGACATCATCCGTTTTGCTTGTGTCTGTCCAGTCAAAATCATCTGAAGGGGTGGCCCAATCGGTAGGACTGGCTTTGGGTTGCTCCGGAGTAAAATCTTTTGGAACTTCTGTTTCCTTCAGATCTTCGGGAGTAATTTTTTCCGGCTTTGGTTCCGGCGTGGCCTGATTGGCCGTGTTTTCCTGCTGTTTTTCAGCATTTTGCTCCTTGGCCTCAGCCTTTGGAGCGTTTTGTTTTTGTTCTTCAGTCATGTAATTAATTTCTTTAAAATTACTGAGTTAGACATTATGTATCAATTCACTGAGCCGCAAAAGTAGGCTTTTTTCACTAATTAACAAGGGGATAGAGAAAAAAATATGCCTTCAAAATGCTTTTCCTGATCCTGAAACCTTTGGCATACTGTATTGTCAGACAAAAATCAGTTTTGATGACATATTTCAAACAGGAAATCTCCAGGATAATCCTGCACATAAAATTTTCCATCCGATAGCAGGGAATATGCTTCAGGATACTCCATCATACCAAAATTTACCTGAGTACTGCTTCTGCTTTTTTTTGACAAGGAAAAATAAATTTCTGTAATTATCATGAAGGAAAGCCCTTACATTAAGAAGGAATCTTAGAAAAAACAAACATGGCTGAATATTTCGATAAAAAAAATATAATCAGTAAATTTGTATCTTCTCGCAAAAAGATGGGTCAATATGGAAAGAAAGTGGATACTGAAAGCGAAAGTCACCGGGGACGAAGTCAGCAAGCTGGCAACATCTCTTAATCTGGATTATCATCTGGCGAGCTTACTGATTCAACGGAATATCAAAAATTTCGAACAGGCAAAAGGGTTTTTCCGACCCAGTCTGGATGATTTGCACGACCCATTCCTGATGAAAGATATGGATAAAGCCGTAGCACGCCTGATCAAAGCCATTGGCAATAAAGAGAAAATTCTTGTATATGGTGATTATGATGTTGACGGAACCACTTCAGTATCTCTTGTTTATAATTATCTGAGCAAGCTGAATAAAAACATTGATTATTATGTGCCCGACCGCTATAACGAAGGTTATGGGATATCATTTGAGGGTCTGAAATTTGCTGTAGATAATAAAGTTGATCTGATTATAGCTCTTGATTGCGGCATCAAAGCCATTGACAAAGCGAAGTTTGCATCAGAGCATGGTGTAGATCTGATCATTTGTGATCATCATACCCCAGGGGCTGAGATTCCTGAAGCAGTAGCAGTACTGGATCCCAAGCGCAGAGATTGCAATTACCCCTACAAGCATCTGTCTGGTTGTGGTGTGGGATTCAAATTGCTACAGGCATTTGCGGACAGCAAAAACATGCCGAAAAGAGACTTATACCAATTGCTTGATCTCGTTGTGGTAAGCATTGGCTCCGATATTGTTCCAATTACAGGTGAAAATCGTATTCTGGCATACTATGGATTGAAGGTTCTCAACCACAGTCCTCAGGTAGGTCTGAAAAAAATCATTGAACTCGGCGGACTCAATGACAAGGAAATTGTCATCAGCGACATTGTTTTCAAACTGGGCCCCAGGATCAATGCCGCTGGCAGAATGGAATCCGGCAAAACAGCAGTGGAACTTTTGGTATCAAAGGATGAAAAACTCGCTGAAGAAATTGGAAACCAGATCAATGTCATCAATGATGAACGTAAAACCAAAGATCACGAAATTACAGATCAGGCCCTGGAACAAATTGCAGAAAACATTGAAGGAAAGGACAAAAAGACAACGGTAGTACATGCCAGAAACTGGCACAAGGGGGTTATTGGCATTGTTGCCAGCCGCCTGATTGAGCATCATTTCAGACCAACAGTGGTTCTGACACAATCCAACGGATTTCTCAGCGGCTCGGCCAGATCAGTGCCGGGATTCAATTTATATGAAGCCATTGAAAGCTGCAGCCACCTGCTTGAGGATTTTGGAGGACACATGTACGCTGCCGGAATGACTCTGAAGCCAGAAAACATAGAAGCTTTTAAGCAATGTTTTGAAGCTTTTGTTGAGAAAAATATCACACCACAACAGTTGATTCCAAGCATAGACGCTGACCTGGAAATAGAAGTCAAACACATCACTCCCCGCTTTTTCCGCATCCTTAAACAATTTGCCCCCTTTGGACCGGACAATATGAAACCGGTTTTTATTTCACGGCATGTGTATGACAATGGCAGTGCACGGCAGGTAGGAAAAAACAAGGAACATCTTAAACTTAAGGTCATTCAGCACCTGGGCGATAATCTCTCAATAGATGCCATAGGCTTCGGCTTTGGAAAGTATTATGATGCCATCAAAGATTTCAAACCCTTTGATATCTGTTATACAATAGAAGAAAATGTTTTCATGAACAAAAAAAGTCTTCAAATGATGATAAAAGATATCAAACCTGCTACGGATATCAATCACGAAAACAATTAAGCAAAAGGATGAAATTATACATATGAACATCCTGACTACACACATTTACACCTTTCATCACATCACCTGAATGCAGGTCAGGAATATTTTTGATGATATTTCTATAATTTATGAAATAATTCAATTATACAGGCAACCTTTTGACCTCAAAAGGCGTTTATAAATATATGAATTAAAATATAAACAGATATGGAGAAAAGTATAATTGTACCTTTCGATTTTTCTGCCCCGGCTAACAGGGCATTGGAAAAAGCTTACGAAATAGCAGTCAAAATTGACAAGCCCATTATTGTGATTCATGTTGTTAAGCGTGATTCCGAGAAAGATGAAAAGCAAAAAGAACTGGATAAAGTGGTGGAAGATTTTTTAAAAGACCATCCCGATGTCAGGCTTGAAGCCATCATAAGAAAAGGCTCTCTTTTCAAAACCATCTATAATACTGCACAGGAATTCAATGCATACCTTGCAGTCATGGGCACACACGGTAAGAAAACATTCAAGAAAGCCATGAAAGTTATCAGTAAATTCGTAAAAATTGCGTTTTTACTCGTGCAGGAGCCCAGCGACAAACCCCTGTTTAATAAAATACTTGTCCCGCTTGATTCCAATCAAAAAACAAGGGCAAACCTAAACTGGGTAAAAAGCCTGAGCCGCCATTTTGACCTGAAAGTTATCCTGCTGTATCCGGTCTTCAAATCCGACGTCAAAAACGGACTTGTAAAAAGAAACCTGAAATTTGCAGAAAAAATTCTGGACAGGGAGTTGATTGATTATGAAGTTGTGAGATCAAACATCGACAAAAATTATGCGGATGAAATATTCAAGCATGCCAGAGAGCTGGATGTGGATTCGCTTACCCTGATGTCAACAAGTTATAAAGAATACATTAAGAAAATCAAGGATAAACAAAGTCTTGAAGAATATAAAAAAACGCCGATTTTATGTGTAAATCCGAGAATTGATCTGGAAAAATTTGGTGGCATTGCATAGTTGCGTTAATCCTCTTGCCAATCAAAATCAATTCTCTTGCGCCTGAGCTCTCCGGAGTTCAGGCGTTTTATTATTGCCTCCCCTGCCCTTTCAATATCATCAGCCATGCTACCGGCATGCAGAATCAGTTTCCCCTCTTTTTCAGTTAAATGCCCGCGCTTATCACCGGAGGTAAGTTTCAAGCGCGCTGAAGGAACAAGCATATGTGTAAGCGAAGATCGGAACTCATTATACAACCGGTCTCCGCGATTCAGGCTGCTGTATTTACCGGGAAACAAATAATACAGGGCATTTCGGAATCGCTTTTTCGATTGCTGTCTGGCTTTCATCGGCTTATCATCCAAAAATGCACCCAGCACCTCTATGGATTGACCCATCATTACAAATGCAACCCGCTCATGGCCGTGTTTTAACAGTGCCCTGATTTCAGCAAGCATAACTTCCCGAATGAATTTTTCTGCTTCCATATAAATATACGACACAAATGCGATCCAAATATGCAGATATTTTTTTGAATGTTTCACAAGTCTCTCTCCAAAAATACCGGGGAATAATCCAAACAAATAAACAACAGTAGCATTTCAGGTACAACATTGGCTTAACCCTGCCCGCTCAACATTTATGAAGAAGGCAAATTTAATTAACAAACAACAGTTGATATTTCTTTTGGAGAATTGTCATTTCTCGTGTTATCTTTACATCAGCAATGGAACACCTGCAACGCATATGGAAATTCATTAAACCGGTGGTAAGGAACAAATATATCCTTAGCCTGCTGGTATTTGTTTTGTGGGTAGGTATCTTCGACAGTTACAATCTTGTTAACCGTATACAGGATGTCAATAAATTACGGGAACTCCAGGAGGAAAGAAATTTTTTCCAGGAAGAAATCCGAAAATACCGAAAACAGATGCAACAACTGGACTCCAGCACTGAAATGCTGGAAAAATTTGCACGCGAGCAGCATCTAATGAAAGCACCCAACGAAGATGTTTTTATCATTATGGATAAAGAATAAACTCCCATTACACAGCTAATCACCTGCAAATTCCGGACTTACATTTTCCAAAACTGACAAAACTCACCCTTAATTGCTTTGCATTGTACAGGTATTTTTACAGTTTTGCGCAAAATTTCAAACCATGCAAGTAGAGGTAGAAGCAAAAGATGCCGGCAGTTTAAAAAACCTGGGAATTCTTCAGCAGACACGCTGGTGGGCAGAAATGAAGAAATCCCAGGGATATGAGCCCCGGGCATACAGAATAACAATGGAAACAAAAGAAAACCCTCAGGTACAGGATGATTTGTTGGTTATCATACGAAAAGCCATGTCCGGCAGTGAATCCGGACCTGCCATGGCATACATACCCTACGGCCCGGAAATTGATCCAGGTGATGAAAATTCAGGTCAGTTTCTTGAGAAATTATCCCATGAACTTATGCACTATCTGCCCGGGAATTGCGGCTTGATCCGCTTCGACCTGCAGTGGGAATCACCTTGGCTCCACGATGACAACAGGTACAATGACCAGGGCGAATGGCTTGGATTACCTTCAGAACATACACGGGAATTCAGAATGAATATCTCCACAGATGACTGGAATCTTTTCAAAGCCCCAACAGACAGTCTTCCATCCAGCACCCTTTGCCTTGACCTGAACCTGAGCGAAGAAGAATTGCTGGCTCAGATGAAACCCAAAACTCGATACAACATCCGCCTGGCCGGTCGCCGCGGCGTTCAGGTGCGAACTGCAGGCAAGGCAGATCTCAACACGTGGTACCGTTTGTACCGGGAAACCGCAGAACGGAACAATTTTTATCACCATGGGACAGATTTTTTTGAGGGCATGCTAAAGGCAAACGAACACAGCCATGAAAACACGGGAAGCATCATGCTCATTGCTGAGCATGACAAAAAAGCACTGGCCGCCATGTGGCTGGGACTATCCGGCAGACAGGCTACTTACCTGTACGGAGCATCTTCCACACACAAGCGCAATCTAATGCCCGCATACGCTCTGCAATGGGCGGCTATCAAAAAAGCAAAAACGGCCGGTTGTACTTATTACGACATGTTTGGCATCTCTCCCACTGCAAATCCGGCACATCCCATGTACGGCCTGTACCGTTTTAAAAAAGGTTTTGGCGGAAAACAAATTCTACGACGTGGCTGCTGGGATTATCCGCTTGATGAAAAAATCTATCAACATCTGCGCAGTGTGGAAATGCATGCCATGGGATACCATCGCTAAAATGAAACCTCAATTTACATGGACTTGTCCGGCTTTTTCATTAATTTCATAACCTGTAAACTATGAACAAAAACGAGCCTGACAAATACCTTATCAGAGGGTTAAAAAAAGGAAAACTCCATTGCCTTGAACAAATGTTCCGTAAATACTATGCCGGGCTTTTTCAATTCCTTGTCATTAAAGGAACAGACCCAAAACAGGCAGAAGAAGAAATCATTGCACTCTTTTTGCACATGTGGACAAAACGCCGTAAAATATTGCTAAAAGATGCTTTGCCCGCTTACCTTCTGACCTCCCTGAAAAGCCGCGTAAACAGCAACAGCAACACAGAACCGGCAAATGTCTTTTCGGCAGATCATAAAGCACCGGCAGATACAGATAAAGCCTGGAAGAAACTGCAAAAAATGGCAAAATCAAGTCCAAAACAGGGCATGCCATACAACAAAAAGGTCATTTTGCTCACGGCAGCGGTCGTTACGCTACTTTTGGTACTTCTGATTATTTATCAGGAATTCATTGCCTGATGATGCAGAACATACCTTCTGTGTCCCGGCCTGTCTGCATATTTCCCAAAAAAATCTACCTTTGCGGCAAATTGTTACTATGGCAACAAGTCACAAAATACTGATTCTATACACCGGCGGCACCATTGGCATGGTTCCTACTGAGGATGGCTACCAGCCGGATCCTGACTTTCCGGGGAGAATCCGCAAGGATATCGGGCAAATTGAAGATTCCCAGTTGCCCGAATTTGAAATCCTGTCGATGGATCCACTACTTGATTCATCCAACATGAATCCTGACAGCTGGGACCGCATCGCCAAAATCATTGACCGTGAGCGCCGGCGATATAAGGGTTTTGTTGTGCTGCACGGAACTGACACCATGGCATATACGGCTTCGGCACTTGGGTTTATGCTGGCAGGGATCAACAACAATGTCATCATCACAGGTTCTCAGGTACCATATGTTGAATTGCGGAATGATGCACGGGAAAACCTGATTTCATCTCTAATCATTGCCGGTAACTACAGTATTCCCGAAGTTGCTCTGTATTTCAATAATAAGCTATTGCGTGGCTGCCGAAGCACCAAAATCAATGCCTCCGGTTTCGATGCATTTGACTCACCAAACTACCCTGCCCTGGCTGACATAGGCATCAACATCAACCTGAAAAAACACTGGAGCTACAGCATCTCGCTAAAAAGCAATCTGATACAAAACAAAGTCAAACGCACACAGCCGATACAGTATTTTGGTGATGATGAAGCAGGTAAGGATGCAGAAATTGGTGTTTTGAAACTATTTCCCGGAATATCAGCCCGCTACGTGGAAAATATGCTGACCCCGGAGTTGCAGGGGCTTGTAATAGAAGCCTATGGCTCCGGCAACGGCCCAACCAGAAGCAAAAATCCGGAACTGCATGCCGCATTAAAAAATGCAGCCCAACACACCGTATTGGTAGCTGTAACTCAATGCCTTAAAGGTAGTGTGCATCTGGACACCTATGCCGCTTCTCTAAAATCTGCAGGTGTTATTTCCGGAAAAGACATGACACTGGAAGCTGCTGTTACCAAGTTGTATTACCTGATTTCCAAAAAGAAATATGATTTTGAAAAAGTAAAGGAACTGATGTGCAAAAACATGATAGGTGAGCTCAGTGTTTAAGGCTTTGTTTGGATTGTCAGGCTTTTTACTCTTTCTTCTACTGTTGTAATATCATGAATATCCTCTATGGCAGGCCCTGCCACCCAGACATTTTTATAACTCGTTCCAAAAGCAGCTTTTTCGAGAGATTTCATTCCCCGTTTCATGGCCAGGGCTTTCAGATATCGCCGCAGACCTTTATGCCGGTACAAAAACCTTGTCAAAAAATTCGATTTGGTACCGGTTTTTTTGACATATTCGGTATTGATGACATGCAATGGAGCACCAGAAAGTTTTTCCGTACGAACAATATCATCGCCACCATACTTCACCATGGCCTGTTTATACTCCTCTGACACAGGAGATTCTTTGGTAGCAAGAAACAATGTTCCAACCGAGACTCCGGCAGCCCCCCTGTCCATAACATTGTTGTATTTTGCAGCATTGCTGATGCCACCGGCGTAGATCACCGGCAAATCCCATTTGGCAATCAGTTCGTCAAGAAATTCAAGACCATGATGCTTTCCCGGATGTCCGCCTGCCTCTCTGTTGACGGCAATCAGGGCATCTGCACCTAGTTCAACCACCTTAGCGGCATATATCATATCTGTCACATCGCAGAAAACCAGAATTCCTGCCTTATGACATTTTTCTATAACCTTATCCGGCTTACCCAAAGATGTAATGATAAAATCCACCTTCTGTTCCACACAGGCATGCAGTTGTGCGTCAAGATCAACATTGGATCTACTGACAATGATATTGACACCAAATGCTTTGTCAGTCTTTGATTTCAATGAGGACAGTGCCTGATTCAGAAGCGCTGGGGTCCGGTAATTGGCAGCAGGAAAGGCAGCGGTAATGCCGGCAGCATGTGCCGCCAGAATCATATTTTCATCTGAAACCAAAAACATTGGGGCCATCAAAACGGGATGTTCAATACCGGGCAAATCACTCAGTGTCCTCATGTCAGCAAAGTTACATATTGTATGCTTCACAAACAAGAAATCAGAGGGCAGCTAAGATCCGGCAGTGCTTTTGATTCTTGCACCGGACATTTGTTGATTGATATACAACTGTCAGACAGAAACCCTATAAAAAAGCAAAAAGCCGCCCCGGCAGGGACAGCTTTTGCGTAGTATTGTTGATTTAGTTTTAAATACCGAGTACATCTTTGCCCTGATCAAAGACAATATCTTTGGGGATACCGGCTTCGTTCACCCGGTTAAGATCAGATTGCAGGTCTTCTCCCACAACGGCTTTTTCTTCAATCCAGTTTTTGGCAAAATCATAATTGCCGTCTCCCTGTGTTTCGATAATCATACCGGACAGGTCTGCCACAACTTCTTTCATGCGGTCAAAATCAATCGCGTATTCACCATCATCATTGCGTGATATGGCCTCATTTTCCAAAAGATAATGGAATTCCATCATATTGGCTTTACCGTGCGCACTTGCAACACCAAAACGAACTGAGCGGAAAATTCCTGCCAGGAAAGTCACATAATTATCCACAAGCTCATTCTCGCTGAGTTCGCCCATTTCGTGGAGTTGGGTTATCAGGTAAAGACCAGTGATGTCAGCTTTGACTTCCTCAACAGGGCTGTAGGCATCGGCCAGTACTTCGCGAACAGTACCGCTGCCATCCAAAGTCTGATTGACACCAAGGCCATGCGCCACTTCATGAAACATGACATTTTCAAAGAAAGCACTGAAATTGATATTGGCCCGTTGTTCTTCCACAATCAGCATCTCACTGATGGGCATGAGGATTTTATCAAATTTTGCTTTCATGGAATTTTTCAACTGCAATTTACGGCTGCCTTTTGCTTTATGAACACGCGGATCATTGGGCAGATTGATGGCAATATTTTTACCTGCAGCATTGCAATCACCGGCATAATAAATTACTTCATATACATTCATATCTTCATTGGGACGAGCTTCTTCTGCTTTGTACTTATCATCCACGGGCAATCTCTGCTGTAATTCGGGAAGCAGTTTGCCAAAACGTCGGAGTTTTTCGCTCCATTCCAGGTCTTTGATCAGCAACTGCCCGGAGTGTGCAGCTTTGTATCCCATGAATTGGTCTTCGTAACTTTCAATTGGTCCGACAACAAAATCAATAAGGTTGTCCTGCATATCCATCCATGCCAGATCACTTGCCAGGTATTCATCGGTACGGAAAGCGATTGCTCTGAGTTCAAGGTATTTTTTGAAACCATCATCTTCAGCAAGTTTGGCAGCTTTTTCAAGCAAATCAGCAGCTTTGTTGATTTTTTCCTCAAAAAACTGGTGGTACCAGATGTTTTTCAGCTTGCCATCATCATCACGGCGAACCATGGTGTACCAGGATGTTTTATCTGAATTTTCCCAGTTTTCAAATTCCTCTTTTGTGATGTCTTCGGGATAAAAGTTGGCGCCTGCAGGTTTTTTGCCGTAGCCTTCCATAAAGGGTTCGTCACCATTGAGGCGATCCCAGGGACCGTAGTTGATTTTCGCGTACTCCTTGGTTGCTTCATCTTCAATTTTGGATAGGAACTCATCTTTTGGTTCGATGGCTTCAATCCAGAAGATTTCTTCCATAATGTCGGCCACATCAATGAGAATAGCCAGCATTTCCTTCTGATTATCACTTAAATGCGACAGATCAGCTTTCAATTCAACCTCGGCATAATTGTCCACTTTTTTTTCCATTTCGGATTTTTCTTCTTTTTCTTTTTTGTCGGATTCGTTGTTACAGCCGGTAAAACCAGCTATCAGAACAAGCAATCCAAGCACATACCACATTTTTTTCATCATTGTACAAATTTAGTTTCCTGTGGTAAAGGTAATGAAATGTATGCATTCGGACAAATTTTGGAAAACGGATTATAGCTATCTTGCCTGCCTGTTGCCTGCCTGCCAATGAAAATTAATACTGGCGGGCATGGTGGCGGAACATAACTCCTGTCCACAGCTTGTCAGCCGAAAAGCGGTGCTACAGCAACCAGAAACCTCAGGCCGCCGGGGCGACCGCATTATCATCAAAAAAAAGCCGGAATACTATATAGCAATCCGGCAAATTTTATAAAACCACGAGCTTTATTCTTTGTACTCAATGCCGAGGCTTTCCCCGATGAGATGTGCGGGGACACCAAAGCCGATACCTTCGATACCATAAGCGGAAATTTTGGCATTGATGATTCCGATGAGCTGTCCTTCTTTTGTAATGAGTGCGCCACCGTTGTTTCCGTAATTCAGGCTCACATCTGTCTGAATAATTTCAAAGGGTCCGCTCTGTCGCATACTACTGATGATACCCTGGGTAAGCGAAACACCAAAATCGTCGGTACCTCCCATGGCCACAGCGAATATATCCATGCCGGTTTCCAAATCCACATCACTGTCAAAGGGTATGGCAGAGAGATTATCGGCATCAATTTTCAAGAGACAAATGTCGGCTTTGGCATGTCTGCGGACGATTTCTGCCTCGTATTTTTCTTCGTCAACAATCACGACAATGGTATCATTGTAGGTTGTCAGGTTGTGTGAGGTTATCAGATAGCCTTCAGCAGACACGGCAATGGCAGTGCCTTTTTCATCATCGGCCCTTACTGCATACACAGATCTTGCCACCCTGTCGGGACCATCTTTTTCGCTTACCGGTCGGTTGAGGCTGATCATATTTTCCATATTGGCTTTGTCATCCACAGGTGCCTGTATAATTTCCCTGAAATCAGCATCTCCCAGCAACTTAAGGTAAGATCGTTTTACGTTTCTATAAAGCTGTATTTCTTTGTAAGGGGAGTAAAAAGTATGTTCGGTAGTATGAATTTTCTGGTACACCGTATCGCCGGGGCTGTTGATCACAGACCACTGGATATCGGTTTTCAGGCAATTTTCATTTGGCACGGGTCTGGAGTGTGCTGCCAGGTAATTTTGGTGCAAACGAAAATCCTCAATTCGCGCAATGACTTTGTAGCTATAGTCGGGATGAAAAAGGTAAGATTCATCCTCGTCTATGACAGCGCTTGGCACCTCTATACCGGTTTCGCTCATCAGGCGGTTGATTTCATATTCAATATCAAGGGTATCTTTTTCTTCTTCCCCGGATGATTCTGACGAATTGCCACTGCTCTTGCGTTCCTCATAAACTGACTCGCCGTATTGTTTTCCATTGATGGAGGATATGGCAATGGTATCGCCTTCCTCTACCGGCCAGTACAGGCCATTAAAGTAAGTTGACTGGCTGCTGTCAATGCCTTCGGGTATTTTGGTGAGTTCGGGGGCGATGTTGGTTTTTGTAATCAGACCTGTGTTGCCGGCAGATGCATCAACTATACTACCGATATATAATGATATGGCATTAAGGTAAACCCAGTTGTTTCTTTCATCAGCGTAAATGCAAACCTCTTCATTGAGGTAACCATCTTTTTGAAAATCGTAAACCACGGTTTTGGAACGTTCCTGATCAAGTGTAAGTGGAGTTTCCCCTTTTTCTTCTCCTTTTACAAAGACAGTTGCTCCGGTTGGTTCTGAATCAAGCTTTATTTTGGTGGGTCCTGAGGGAAACATGCCTGCACAGGAGGAAAATATAATGGCTACAATTGCTATGTATATAATGTTTTTCATGATTTCTACTGTTTTAATCCTTATAGGGTGTATAAAATGGAAAACTGGATAATGGATTTGTTGTCTTTTTTGGCATTCACTCTCACGTCAGGCTGGGATATAAATTCTAATGCCCAGCTAAATGATGCTGATCGCAATGACTGATTCAAAAACTTTACTCCGGCACGGAATCCGCCCTTGTCGAGGTACATTCCTTCGGGATCATCACTTACGATACCCGGAAACACAGTTCCCGGACCATCAGGATTGTATATTTCCACATTATCATCCAGAAATGATGTAAGAAAGACATCGGCAAAAATTGAAATCTGTTGGGAGGTATGGTGATACTCCTTACGAATGACGTAGCTGTAGCCTGATGAAATACGATATTCCACACCAAGGAAAGGTGAGATCACTTTGTAATTATAATTGGCAAATTTCAGGCCATGAAATTCATCATTTTCATAATCTTCAGCGAAATTTGCGTAACGGTATTCATAAATTGAATTTCCGGAAGTGCGAAGACCTCCACGCACCAAAAGATTATTTTTGCTGATGTCCTCGATTTTGTTTTTTACCCAATAGATGGTATCACCCATATACCCGCCTTTGCTGTAAGTTACCCGTTTGTCTATTTCCCTGGATTTTTCAAAACTCAGCAGGCTGTATCCTCCGGCAAGGTCAATGTAACCAGTGTTTTTGAAGGGTGAAAAATCGTCATTGGACAATGCATCATCCAGTGAGAAACAACTCAATGCTGATACATAAACCGACCATTTTCTGTTATGAAAGTATTCAGCTTCAACACCAAAGCCGGACATAATATCATGATCGCTGGAATGGTCTAACTGTATACCACTCACGATTTTCAAACTCATACTCAGATCCCGGATTTGCTCCGGATCGGAAACCACCTGCGCAGACAGGCTACCTGCAAAAAAGACAAAGAGCAGGCATAAACAAGCTAATTTTCTCATAATTGTAATGTGTTTTTATTCGTAAAAAATTGTTTTTTTATTGCAAATTGATAAAAACGTGAGACACATGGTCAAAATGGCCCTGGATCCACATATTTTACATCAAAGATATAATTAATATTAAAAGTTTTAGCAATCAAGAAAAGTTTTTTAAAATATTTTACAATTACTTGTAATACAAATCATTTTAATATACATGTAAGCCTACCCGGCTAACAACAAATGAGCTTCAGGATGATTTTCAATCCTTATGAGCGGGAGAAAACACGGGAATAACAGATACTCTGATAAATTGCGGCATATTACGGATAAAATTGCAGGAGCGTATATAAGCAAAGATACGCATGCCGGTATGGTATAATTTCAAAGCGGTACACCTCAAAATTCAATTACCCAATACAATTGCTTTTCACACGTGCTTTACTCTGTCTTATATAGAATTCATAGCTTTTTTTGAGATTGCTATATCAGGGTGAGATTATGGGATATCGCCATCGCAAG
>JBKGYK010000069.1:0-17951 GCA_046546095.1 Bacteroidales bacterium | reverse complement strand
AGGGGTTAGGTTTTGGGAGGAAATTTTTTCCTAACCCCTGACCCCTGACACCTGACCCCTGACACCTGTTATCTGATTCTCTTCATATTCATCTGGCTGAAAAAATCGTCCTCAATCTCATGGTCAAAATCCACTTCTTTCATGATCATGATCGTCTTGTGTCCTTCCTTATCTGCCGGGATGGTGGTGAATTTTGTGGTGATTTCTTCTCCGTCCATCATTTTTACATCGGCGGCCAGTTCGGTTTTTACCAGATAATCGTCTTCATCATAAAATTCAGTGCGAAACATATGGTAACCATCGTTGGAAATCCAGGATATGAGCTTTCCCCAAACTACCGCTGCATCTGGTTTCGGAGTAAACTGAATTTTATAACATTCTTTCCCGTTCATTTGCTCCGTGCCAAGGATTTTATGCTCATAATCATTTATAATCGATGCCTGATTGATCAGATCATCATTGGTGAAATCCGATCCCATCCAGGATTGCATCATCATCGATGGCGGAAGTTTTACCATGCGGTTGATTTTGGGCTGCCAGTTCCACATTTCATTGTCCCGCTTCATGAATACCTGACCTTTTTCCTGAGCAGGTGCGGTGATGTACACCATGGAATATTTCAGGCCTTTGCTCCAGGACTTCATGGAAATGCTTCTGTCCCAGTCCGGACGGACAATTTTCATGGTCATCTCGGCATAACTTGATGTGCCGTTTACTTTCTCGTAGGCATTGCGAACGATTTCAGTTGCGTCCTGTGCGCCCGATATCAGGCTCAGCAGCAACAATGCGAATGGAATGAGGATGTGTTTCATGTTTATCAGGGTTTACATTAATGATTGCATTCGTTTTTATAATAGCTTATGATTTTGATTTTCAGCTTGTCTATATCTATGCTCTCCGGACTGTAAACATATTGCATGATGGCACCTTTCGTCAGTGATGAAAAAAACAGCAAGTCAGTATAAGCGTCTTCGCTGCCATTATTGACAAAAAAGGAACTCAGGATGCCAATACTGCGTTCTCCGATTGGCTCCAGATCTTTTTCCAGCAATTCCAGGATATGCGGCTGCAGAAGAAGTGAAAACATTAGCTTCCAGAATGGCTGTCTCGCCTTGATGTTATCAAACAATTTATCAACAAAATGGTAAAACTCTTCTTTTGTTAGCACACCGTCATGATTGGGGTCAAATTCCTGAAAAAGCTCATCCAATCCCTCCATAACCAACTGAACCAGCAGATCCTGTTTGCTTTTAAAATAATTGTATGTGTTGCCTTTGGACATCCCGGCCTGCTTTGCAATGCGGCTGATACTCACGGAGTGATAGCCTTCTTTGCTAAACAATTCCAGAGCCACATCCATGATGCGCTGCCGTTTTTCTTCCATTTGGGTGTTTTTTGTACTCATAAATTATCAGGCTAAATAAATGACTGAACGGTCAGTCAAATATAGAGTATGGATAGGGTACTTTCCAAATATTTTTTAAAAAAAAATGGTAAAAAACAAAAACTATCAGAAAAACAGAAGGTTAGGAGTGTTAAAATTTTATGATTTACCAGCTTGGGATGTCATTGACTCCATGAAATTCAGAAAATCCTGCTGCCATGCCTGCCGGGAATAGTGTTTTTTAACAGTTTCGCGTCCGGTTTTGCCAAGTTTTGTTCTCAGTTCTTCAGATTCAATAAGTTGCGATAGTTTGTTAAACCACTCCTCATCCTTCCCTGCCAAAAAACCGTTTTCCCCATCCTGGATGATATCAGAATTGACACCAACGGGCGACATAATGGTGGGTATTTCCAGCGCCATGTACTGCAGGCCTTTAAAACCGCATTTTCCACGGGTCCATTCGTTGTCAGGCAATGGCATTATGCCGATATTGATGTCAGAAAGATCCTGAATTTCCGTGGATTTATTCCACTGTATCACCTCAATCGGCAGCTCAGGACATTCATAGGAAAAATTAACGATCAGCCGGAAACTGATTTTGTTTCCGTACTTTTTGTAGAGTTGTTTTAATACAGGAAGGGCTGTGTTAAAATGTTTCAGTGTCGGCTCTGTGCCTGTCCATCCGATGCAGATTTTTTTATTGCTGCTAATGTCTGAGGGTTGATGATAATGCGTGTTTATCACGGTAGGGAATACCCTCACATTGTCGTTGAACTGACGTGCGTAATTTGCCAGATAGTCGTTTCCTGTAGTCACCACTGTGGCGTAGCGGCAGATTTTAGCAGTTTTTTCCGGTTTTTTAATCCAGCTCAGATTTTGATTTCCGATGGAGGTATCGTTTAGCCAGATGGCATCATCAAAATCAAAAATCAGGGGTGGTTTTTTTTTCGACAATCGTTTTTCAAAAAAGGTGCTACCAAGCATGAAAGCCTCCCGGTAGATAAAGATGGCATCGTAGCGGTTTGCACGCTGCAAATCACGCAGACGGTGGAGCCACGATTTCATCATAATCCGGAATTTTCCAAAATACCGGCCGGAAGCATAAAATACAGCATCATCCTTTTCGGAAATGATGTTGCTGTAGGTGATATCCCAGCCATTGGCCTCCAGATGGGGAAGAAACTGTTCAATGCGAAATCGCTGCCCGGGGCTGCGGTCATACCGATGTTGAACGATGCAAAGCAGTTTTTTTCTTTTCATTTTATCATTTCCTTATAAGCAGTCAGATAAGTTTGGCAAGCCATTCCCAAAGAAAACAAATCCGTGGCAAGTTGCCGCAGTTTTTGTGGATTGGTTTGCAAAAGGTCATCCAGATTATTTATGGCATCGTGGTAATGCTGAGGCTGCATTTTTTCAACAACCAGGCCGGCATTGTTTCCGCCAACAATGCTATCGACATCACCAACACCTGCATTGCAAATCACCGGTACACCCATGCCCAGTACCTCAGCCAGTTTGGTAGGAGAGGATGCTTTTTTGGAGAATACCGGTTTGATAAAAAATATGGATACGGTGCTGAGGCTGATTAGTGCCGGAACTTCCTGCCGGGAAGCCGGCCGGACGATGATGTTTTCTGTCGGAATGTCTTTTGCACGTGCAGGTTTAAGCATGATTTCAGGATCATCTCGTGAAATGATGAGGAATTTTGCATCCGGTTTATGCTTTATCAGTTCTGCGTAAAAATCGAGCATTTCTCCGGTCATGTACCAGGTTCCCAGCGAACCAAGATAGGACAAAACAAAATCATTCTTTTTTATGCCGGTTTCCTGGCGTAGTGCTTCTACCGATTCAGGTGTGGGATTATCCGGAGAGAAATGTCCGAGGTCGGCACTGCAGGGGATAACACTAATATCATTCGCGGAAACATTCCATGAATCCCGTTCTGCCATGATTTCTTTTCCTGCTTCAGTAAGACTGATCACGTGGTCGGCGTGTTTTAGAAAAGCTCTTTCCTTTTGCTTGAAATAGCGGTACACCAATCTGAAAACCGGATTGCTGAGTTTCCATAATCCGCCATCAACCCGTTCATCGGGATAAAACCCACGCATATCAAAAAGGAAAGGGACAGCAAATTTTTTCTTCAGGGACAAACCGGCAAATGCTGAGATGTATGAGCGGCAGTGACAAATATCAAAGGAATGTTTTTCCTGCAGTCGGGCAGCAGTTTTGCGAATTCTGCTGATGTCTTTTAATGTGCTGAGTACCGGGGGATTCTTTGTATAGCTTAGCGGATGCCAGTGGATATCATGTTCATCCAGAAGTTTTGCAATGCCTGCCTTATTTTGTTGATACTTGTTGGATTTTTCTGCACTGATTACATGATATTCCACGCCGGATTTACTCAGTTCAATCAGGTACGGAATTACCTGGGACTGTCCGAGCGGATCGGTCATGCCGTCGTAGGAGATATAGAGTACACGCATTGCTTGTGGCAATGAAATGCCGGTTCTGATATAATGCAGAACCGGCCAATATGCTTACACTGAGACGACTTCTTTCACCTCAGGCACATCCTGTTTGAGTTTTTCTTCCACACCCAGTTTTAGTGTTTGTACGCTAAACGGACAGGTTCCGCAGGCACCCAGCAGTTTCACTTCCACTACGTAATCATCGGTGATATTAACCAGGGAAATATCGCCGCCATCAGCCTGGAGGTATGGTCTCACTTCCTCGATGGATTTTTTAATTTTTTCTTTAATTTCTTCCATGGGATTATTTTTTTGTTATTTCAACCCGCTTTGTTGCAGGTTTTTCTTTATTTCTTATCTCGATTTGTTTCATCATTTTAACGGCTGCCTCTTCGAAAGCTTTTCCGGTGATGGAATTGAGGTCGGTGGCAGCGGGTTTGCCTTCATCGCCACCTTCGCGTATGCTTTGTACCAGAGGAATCTGACCCAGCAGTGGGATGTTGGTTTCCTGTGAGAGTTTTTTGCCGCCTTCTTTGCCGAAAAGGTAATACTTGTTGTCGGGAAGTTCTTCAGGAGTAAACCATGACATGTTTTCCACAATGCCGACAACGGGAACTTCTATACCTTTTGTGTTAAACATCCCAATGCCTTTGCGTGCATCAGCGAGGGCCACTTCCTGTGGCGTTGTGACAATGATTGCACCTGTAACGGCTACGCTTTGTACCAGTGTCAGATGAATATCGCTGGTTCCCGGAGGCAAATCGAAAAGCAGGTAATCCAACTCGCCCCATTCGGTATCGTTGATGAGCTGTTTGAGTGCATTTGTGGCCATAGCGCCGCGCCAGACTAAGGCAGAGTCCTTATCAACAAAGAAACCCACAGACAGCATTTTAACGCCATATTTTTCAAACGGCAGAATCCAGTCTTTTCCATCCACTTTTTTACCACGGGGTTTTTCATCTTCAACGCCGAACATTTTCGGTATGCTTGGGCCAAAAATATCGGCATCCAGAAGGCCTACTTTATAACCGTGCATAGCCAGAGAAATAGCCAGATTTACCGCTACAGTTGATTTTCCAACGCCACCTTTCCCAGATGCCACGGCAATCATGTTTTTTACTTTATCAACACCGGTTTTGGCTTTGTCTGTATTGATTTCTGCTTCTTTGGTAATGGCTTTGCTTTTGGCTGTGATGTTGCCACGAATATCAATATTGTCTTTACCAAAAGCTTCTTCAAGTATCTTTACGCAGGCCTGTTTCACCGATGCAATGAAAGGATCGGTATCTTTCTCAAAAATCAGATCAAATGAAACGGACTTTCCGTTGACAGAAATGTTTTCTACCATGCCAAGTTCGATGACATTTTTGCCGTTTCCGGGATAAAGGACATCCTGAAGTACTTTGGTTACATTATCTTTATTAAGTTGCATATTTTATGACATTTAAAAACGTAAAAAAATCAGTAAACTGTGACAAAGTTAAACAAAGATTTGGTGAAATGTTCATTCGTTTGGGTGAGATTCGTCAGAAACCGGTGTTTTAAGGTGTTTGCGAGGGTCCCATAATACGGTTTCAAACCTGACAATCTGATCATTTTCAACTTCAATGCCTTCACTACGGAGCAGATCTTCCATTACATGTGTACCGCTGAAGTGGTGTTTCCCGGTGAGCATACCATTTCGGTTGACAACCCGGTGGGCCGGGACCGGCGGACTGACACGATGAGAGTTGTTCATTGCCCATCCTACCATGCGTGCAGCCTGTGGTGATCCGGTCAGTTTTGCAATATGCCCGTAGGTGCTTACACGACCCCTGGGAATTTGTCTGACAAGCTCATACACCCTGTCAAAAAAATCATTACCGGATGAATCCTTCGCGTTTTTCATTGATTTTAGGATTTTGCAAATCACTTTGTTTTGGGAGCCTGAAGCTTATGTATCTTATGGTGCGGCCCTTTTCCAGCCAAATGCTTTCGTAGTATGTTTTGATGGGAGGTACAACATCGGAGTGGTCACCGTCATAGATGTCAGGTATGTTGTGTATTACAGGCAGTTTGTTTTTGTTAATGACATCCATGGTGTAAGCATACAGCACCGGATCGTCGGTTTTCAGGTGGACGATGCCCTGATCCCTGAGTATTTTCTGATAGCGGCTGAGGAATTTGGGAGATGTCAGACGTTTGTTGATGCCTTTGCGTTTTTCGCGATGGGGGTCTGAGAAAGTGCACCATATCTCATCCACTTCATTCAGGCTAAAGCAGTGGTGAATAAAATCTATGCGGATTCTCAAAAATGCAAGGTTTTTCATTCCTTTTTCAAAGGATGTTTTTGCTCCCCGCCAGATCCGGGCTCCTTTGATGTCTATTCCAATGTAGTTGTTTTGTGGATTTTTTTCTGCCAGCCCGATTGTGTATTCGCCTTTTCCGCAGCCAAGCTCAAGAATGATGGGATTGTTGTTGCCAAAAAAATGGTTCCATTTTCCTTTTATATCCACCTGGTCATTCTCAAGTGCCGGGTAATTGGGTTGTATTACATGCGGGAATGTTTTGTTTTCCCGAAATCTCTTTAATTTGTTCTTGGCCACTATGTGCTATTCTTGTTCAGGTTTTTCTACTGCTATTCCTACATCCATGATGCCCGGGAGTTTTTCCATGCGCATGGCCTGTTCAAGTTTGATGGTGTATGTGCCGGTATGTTCGAATTTGTAATTTACCAGCCAGGGGATTTCATTGTCCCAGATATCTCCCATTCCGTCACCCAGCCATTTGCCTGATGCATCTGCAAGCACACATTCCAGGGTATCGATATCCGTTTTACCGGTTGGCGAAGTAGTGTGAATAAAAATCCAGACATTGGAAAATGGATACATGCTAGCGTTGCGTACCAGTACTTCTACGTTGTATGGCTGTTCGCTGTCTTCAATAGCAAATTCAAATTCCGGTTGAAAGGATCTGTCCCAGATTTTGTCGGGAATATCAATATATTCCTTGTACACGGTGTTTTTGTCACATGCCTGCAAGAGCAGGACAGACAGAAGAAAGGTAAGAAAAACTGCTTTATTTCCTGACATTTTTTTTCTGATTTTTATTGGGTTTATTTCCTTTGCTTGTGTTCGGATTCGGACCCTTTTTTCCACGACGTTTCTTGTTGTAATTGGGTCGTTTCCCTTTTGGTTTTTTTGATTTTTCGAATCGGTTTATGCTATCCTGATTGAGATTGCTTGCATAATCAATGTTCTGTTCTGATTTTACTGTAACTTCTATGGTATCAGTGAGTTCATCGACTTCAATTCCCTGCTTGTTAAGCTCAATGATTTCCTTGACACGCTTGATAGGCACTGCCGTTAACACAGGAGAGTTATCTACAAACATTTCATAGTACATGAGATGTTTATGGATATCATTTTTGACATGGCGTGCTGTGCCGAGTTTGGTTTTAAGTTCCAGATGCCCGTTTGGGAATTTTCTTCTTTCATACTGATATACGGGCAATTCGTAATTAATGCAGCATTTCAGTTTACCACACTGGCCGGCAAGTTTCTGGGGGTTTGGAGATAGCTCCTGAGCCCTGGCAGCATGTGTGGTGGCAGATTTAAAATTGGATAACCAGGTTGTGCAGCACAATTCTCTGCCGCATGGGCCAATACCTCCAAGTCTCCCGGCTTCCTGTCTGGCACCGATTTGTTTCATTTCTACACGGATACGGAACTCATCAGCCATAATTTTAATCAGCTCTCTGAAATCAACGCGTTCATCAGCGATGTAATAAAAAATGGCTTTGGTTTTATCTCCCTGAAACTCAACGTCACCGAGTTTCATATCCAGCCCCAGGTTTTTTATCATTTCCCGGGTACGCAGCATAGTGGGTAGTTCAAGCTCAACAGCTTGCTTCCATTTGGTAATGTCTGCCGGCTTGGCTTTTCTGTACACCTTTTTGAATTCGGTATTCAGGCTGATGTTGTTTTTATGCAGCTGATTTTTTACCAGCTCACCGGTTAGTGAGACTATCCCGATATCGTGACCCGGAGAGCCTTCTACTGCAACAATATCGCCGATACGCAAGGGCAACTCATTGATGTTTTCAAAATATGATTTTCTTGTATTCTTAAATCTTATTTCTACTATCTTAAATGGATGTGGTGTCTGCGGAGTATCTTTTAACCAATCATATACATCAAGCTTATAACATCCGTGAGATATATTAAATTCATTGGCACTTTCATCAATCTCGCAAACCCTGCATCCGTGTTCTAATTCTCTGCTTTTCGTCATCTTACTATCACTTTCGGGTTGCAAATTAAGGTCAAAGTTAATACTTATTTTTGGATCAGACGAATTAGATTAAAACTTAAATCGAGCAGGACAATTTTTGGTGTGCCGTTTCTTTCGATATGATGGTAGGCCTGTTCAATTTCCTCCTGTACTGAAAATATTTTTTTAAGATTGATATGCGGGCTTACTCTTGAGGCCAGATCCCTTTCCTGGGTGAGCAGAAAACTCAGACTTTTATTTTTGGTGCGCAACATCAGCATTTCCCGGAAAAACCGCAATGCATACTGTAAAAAGCCTTTTTGTTTTTCTCTTCCCTGAACAGCCATGTTTTCGGACCATTCTATACAACCGGCGATGTCCTTTTTTACCATAACACTCATCCATTGCTTTATGCCATCGAGATGTTCTAGTCTTGCCTGACTGGCCTCCAGATGGTTTCTTGCTTCGGCCAGATTTCCTCTGCTCATACGGCTTATGTTGGCGGCTTCCGTGGTTTCTGTCTGATATGTCCGGCTTATCCACCGGGCAAGTTCCTCTGAATTAATGGCAGGAATCTTTACCGGAGTAGTACGCGAGAAAATGGTTGGCAGTACATTGTTTCTGTCCTCTGAAATCAACAAAAACACCGTCTTTGGCGGAGGCTCTTCTATCATTTTGAGCAATTTGTTGGCTGCCGTTACATTCATTTTTTCAGGCAACCATATAATCATGAACTTAAATTCAGATTCATATGTCTTTAAATTTAGTTTTCTGATGATTTCTGTGGCTTCGTCGCGATAAATACTGGCCTGCTTGTTTTCGCTTTCCAGCTTTTCCAGCCATTGCTGATACGTAAAATAGGGTGTGTTTATGAGTGTTTCCCGCCATATATCAATGTAGGTATCGCTAATGGGCTTTCGTGAACCGGATTTTACAACCGGAAAGACAAAATGCAAATCCGGATGAATGAGCTTGTTGAATTTTTTGCATGACGGACATTCACCACAGCTATCGTTTTCTGACGGATTCTGACATGAAATGTACTGGGCAAAAGCAATGGCCAAAGGCAGTTTTCCGGAACCCGGAGGGCCAAAAAACAATTGGGCATGACTGATCCTGTTGTCTTTAATTGTTTGAATCAGATTGGTCTTGATTTCTTGTTGTCCTATGATATCACGGAATTGCATCCTTTTTTTGTGTTTGTATTTTCAGCTACGAAGGTAGGAAAAATGCTGCAATTTTATCTTTGGTGCCGGATTTTTGTTTGTCCATCAATGGCAATCTCCGGAACCGGTATTCTTACAGCAGATCTGCAAATTAAGATATCTGTATGGATAATTCATCTGTGTGTGCTTAATGAGGCAAAAAAAAAAGGCTGTTCGTTTTAGGAACAGCCTTTTATGAAATTGATTGAATGGCAGGGGCTTGTTTATTTTCCGGCCTCTTCTTCTTTTTTACGTAGTTTTTCCAGCACCTCTTCCTGTGTGGCCTGGGGAAGTGCCATGTATTTGTAAAACTCCATGGAATAGTTGGCACGTCCGCTGGAAATATTTCTCAGGCTTGATGAGTAGCCAAACATTTCTGCCAGGGGGACAATGCCGTTGAGTTTTTGTGAACCTTTGCGGTAGCGGCGCATGGAGTCAATACGACCTCTGCGGCGATTGATGTTACCCACAATATCACCGATGTAATCATCAGGCGTGTTGATCTCAATTTTCATGACAGGTTCCATCAGAATCGGATTTGCTTTGTTGTATGCTTTTTTGAAGCAAAATGAAGCACAAGCCTGGAACGCATAATCAGAAGAATCCACTGCATGGAACTTTCCGTCAAGCAGGGTAACCTTGATGTTTTCAATCGGGAAGCCGGCCATGATACCTTCGCTCATGGTTTTCTGTACTCCTTTGTCAACAGAGGGAATAAATTCTGCAGGAATACGTCCACCCTTGATTTTATCAACAAATTCATATCCTCCTTCTTCGAGAGGCTCAATACGCATAAGAGTTTGCGCAAACTGACCTTTTCCACCACTTTGTTTTGCATAGCGGTATTCCATTTCCACCTCTTCGGTAATGGCTTCGCGATAGGCAACAGATGGTTCTCCAACCTCAACATCTACATTGAATTCTTCACGCAGACGGTCAACGATAATTTCAAGATGCAGTTCTCCCATGCCGGCAATGACATTTTCTTCTGTTTCCTGATCGTAATGCACATTGAAAGAGGGGTCTTCATTTACCAGTTTTGACAGAGCTTCACCCAATTTGCTTTGTTCTTTGCGTGTTTTGGGATTGATTTTCATTTCAATCACCGGAGGCGGAACATTGATGGTTTCAAGGAATAAGGGATGTCCGGCATTACATAAAGTATCACCGGTTTTTGTGATTTTCATTCCAATGAGTGCTACAATTTCACCCGGTCCTGCTGATTCTACATCTTCACGCTCCTTGGCACGTATTTTCATGATTCTGCCAATGCGCTCCTTTTTGCCTTTGGTGCTGTTATATATCTCTTCACCACTCTTGATGGTACCGGAGTATATGCGTGTGAAGGTTTGCTGGCCTACATAGGGATCATTGATGAGTTTAAACGCCAGTGCAGAAAATGGTTCTTTTGGAGAAGGCAGACGCGAGTGTGTTTTCTCTTCATCGTCAATGGCTGTTCCAATAACAGCACCTACATCCTGAGGGGCTGGTAAATAATTAACCACAGCATCCAGCAGAAGCTGTATGCCTTTGGTTTTGTATGCAGCGCCACAAAATACCGGTGTGATCAAAAGCTTCAGGGTGGCTTCACGTGCTGCAGATTGTAACAATTCTGTGGGAATTTCTTTTTCTTCAAGATACAATTCCATGATTTCTTCATTGAAATCGGAGAGCCGCTCTATCAGTTGATTACGAATTTCCTGATATTTTTCATGGTATTCGTCAGGAATGGGTATTTCAATGCGTTCTTTTTCTTCAAATTCGTATGCTTTGCCTTCAACGATGTCGATCATGCCACGAAAATCGGCTTCGGCTCCCATAGGCACCTGAAAGGGAATAGCATGCGCATCCAGGTATTCATTCATCTGGCCAACAACTTCAAAAAACTCAGCACCGGTTCTGTCCATCTTATTGACAAAGGCCACACGCGGAACTTTGTATCTGTCGGCCTGATACCAGACAGTTTCACTTTGGGGCTCAACGCCACCAACAGCACAAAAAACCGCTACCATGCCATCAATCACACGAAGGGAACGTTCCACCTCAATGGTAAAATCCACGTGTCCGGGAGTATCAATAATATTGATCTGATGATTATTCCAGCTCGCTGTAATGGCCGCCGAAGCTATGGTAATACCCCTATCCTGCTCCTGCTTCATGAAGTCCATGGTGGCAGAACCATCATGGGTTTCACCAAGCTTGCGATTCATACCTGTCAGGTACAATATGCGTTCTGTTACTGTTGTTTTTCCTGCATCAATGTGCGCAGCAATACCGATGTTTCTTAATTTCGTTAACATAAAATAGTTTCCAGTGTTTTAAAAAATTGAGGCCGCAAAGGTAGGTAAAGTCTTTTAAATTAAAGCTTAAAAGTATGTTAGATTTTCGTAAAATTTATGGATGATTTCAAAAACGACAAATAAGATGTGATGCTTGCAGTAAATTTGTCTGTAAAAATCTACTCGGGAAAGTCAATTCTGGCCTGTGTATCGGTCAGGCGAAAACTGCGTCGGTGATGAGGACTTACCCCGGATATGTCAATTGCTTTACGGTGGAGCCTGGTTGGATAGCCTTTGTTTTTGTTCCAGGCGTATTGAGGATAATCATCATGCAATCTGACCATGTATTCATCGCGGTAGGTTTTTGCCAGGATGCTTGCAGCAGCAATGCTGGCGATTTTACCATCACCTCCAACCACGCAACGGAATGGTTTATCGCGCCAGGGGTTAAACCGGTTCCCATCGATCAGCAGGGCTTCGGGTACAGATGTTAACTGCTCAAGAGCCATGTGCATAGCTTTTATTGATGCATGCAGAATGTTGATATCATCAATTTCCTGTGGTGATACAGAAGCTACAGCCCAGGCCACAGCTTCATTTTCTATTTCAGGACGCAACTGCAATCGTTTGGTTTCACTCAACTGCTTTGAATCGTTCAGAAATTCACTGGCGTAATCATCCGGCAGGATAACAGCCGCCGCAAACACCGGACCGGCCAGGCATCCTCTGCCTGATTCATCGCAGCCGGCTGTCAGTTTTCCGTCAAATTGATTGTCATTGCTTACCAGCATACAAACAGGTTTCTATGGTGTTCCAGAATCGTTCTGCTGTTTTATCCCAACTGAATTTCATTTTTTGCTTGTGCCCTTTATTAATAAGCCGCTGTCTGAGGTCTGTATCCTCAACAATTTTCTGCATGGCTTCAGCAATCTCTGTGTGATTATCGGGATCAACCAGAATGGCCGCCTCTCCCGCCACTTCGGGTAAAGATGCTGACTTACTGCAAACCAGAGGAACACCTGCTGCCATAGCCTCTACCACAGGAATCCCAAACCCTTCGAAATACGGCACAAACACCATGGCTTCGGCTGCTCCCAACACGCCGCTAAGTTCCTGCGCAGGCAAACGACCGGTAAAGATCACATCTTTATTGTGACGCATAGAGTTAAGTTGATTTTTTAAGGCTGATGTTTTGTGCATGGCATCACCAACCACCACCAGCTTATGGTCGTGTCTTGTCTGTTCTCTGAAGTGTTCAAATGCTTTGAGCAAACCGGGTACATTTTTCCTGGGGTTAAGCGCACCCACAAACACAAAATAAGGCTGCCTACCACTTATGTCTTTACGCACCGATTGCTTTTTTCCTTCACTGGACGGTTGGTAAAGCGCGTTGATGCCGTTATAATACACATCTATCGTTTCGGGGTCAATTTCATATGTTTTCGCAATATCCTGCCGGGAATATTCCGATACTGTTCCGATGCGGCAGGCTTTACGGGCATATTTCGGAAAATATTTCCGGTAAAACCAGCGCACCAGCCGGGGTAATTGCTGTGGATAATGCTCAAAGTTTAAATCATGTATCACCGGTACCGCCGGTACATCCGACCGCAATGATAAAAATCCGTCAGGGCTGACAAAAACATCCGCTTTGTACTTTTTCAACACTCGTGGAAGGCTTATTTCAAGCCATATCCACCATAAAAACGGGTGCCGTGCCGGCGGACGAACCACAACCGGAGTCACATTGGCAGCAAAAATAAAATCATCGGAATAGGGCCGGTCGAAAATGAAAATGAACTCATGCTCAGGGTGGGCATGCACTATACGTTTCAGGCTTTCGTAAGAAAACCAGCCAATGCCTTCCAGCTTGTCTTTCAGAAGTAATCGTGTATTTACAGCAATGCGCATCTTAAATCAGTCCAATATGTTCCAGGCGTTCCAGATCTTTTTTCGTATCAATTGATACGGCCTCGTGTTCGGTTAGCTCTACTCTGATTTTATACCCGTTTTCTATCCAGCGCAACTGCTCCAGAGATTCTGCAATCTCAAGCGGCGTACGCTCCAGAGCGGCAATTTCTTTCAACACCTTATAGCGATAGGCATACAATCCGATGTGTTTGTAAAACTGGTGCTGAAATATCCATTTTTGCTCACGTTTTCCCCGAACAAAAGGTATGGGAGAACGGGAAAAATAAATGGCCTCTTTTTTACGGTTGAATATAACTTTTGGCTTGTTGGGATTAAAAATGTCTTCCTGATTGATGATCGGCTTTGCCAGGGTAGCAATTTGGGTGCGTTTGTATCTGAATGGTTTTTTAATTTGATCAAATTGTTCGGGCTGCACGAAGGGTTCATCTCCCTGCACATTGACCACCACCTCAAAATCCTTTCCTTCCAGCTCCCTGATTTTTTCTATAGCTTCGGCCAGTCTGTCTGTGCCACTTTTGTGTCGTCTTGATGTCATGATATATTTGCCACCAAAACCTTCGATATTTTTAGCTATGCGCTTATCATCAGTAGCGATATAAACCGTTTCAAAGCTCTTTGATGCCTGTTCAAAAACCCTCTGTATCATGGTTTTTCCATTGATTTCAGCCAGGGGTTTTCCCGGAAAACGTGTCGATCCATACCGGGCCGGTATAATTGCAATAAAACTCATACGTATAATTTGGCACTAAATTAAACAATTTTTCGTATTTTCAGGTTTTTAAATGCGGTGATGTTGGTAAGCATATACCGCCAATGTTGAATCAGATAATCAATGAATTATGACAAAGCAAACAATAGCAGTGGCAGCTGATCATGCCGGTTTCCAACTTAAAGAACGGATTAAACAGTATCTGAAAGATGAGGGATATGAGGTGAAAGATTTCGGGACCCATTCAGAGGAAAGCACTGATTATCCGGATTATGCTCATCCATTGGCCCAAAGCGTTGAATCCGGTGATAGCGATTTGGGATTTAGCTTTTGCGGAAGCGGCAACGGTATCAGCATGACAGCCAACAAACACCAGGGTATTCGTTCAGCCCTCTGCTGGGAAGAAGAGCTGGCCGCTCTGGCTCGTCAGCACAACAACGCCAACGTTTGTTCCATTCCTGCACGCTTTGTTTCGGAAGAAAAAGGGCTTGGTATTGCAAAAACATTTCTGAACAGCGGGTTTGAAGGAGGACGACACCAACGACGGATTGACAAAATACCGGTAAAGTAGACTGATTTTTTCCTTTACAGGAACCTTTCAGGGCGAAACTGCCGTAAAAGTTTAAATGTCAGATATCCAGCTTCATCCCTTTGGGTAAAAAACCGGAGATATCACCACCGTTTTTATACACATCTTTCACAATGGAACTGGAAATAAAGGTGTGTTCAGGATGTGTCAGCAGAAAAACGGTTTCGATGCCATTGTTGAGCATTTTGTTGGTTTGCCCGATGGCCCTCTCAAACTCAAAGTCTGCAGAGGTACGCAATCCCCGAAGCAGAAACTGAGCACCCACCTGTTCACAGAAATCAACCGTGAGGCCTTCGTACACCTGTACATCTATTTTTGCTTCATCGCGATACAGGGTTTTGATCCACTTCAAGCGTTTTTCAAGGGGAAAGAAGCTGCCTTTGGCGTGATTATCACCAACACCAATAACGATTTTGTCAAATAAAGGCAAAGCCCGCTGAACAATGGATTCGTGTCCTACGGTAAAGGGGTCAAAGGAACCGGGAAAGAGGGCTGTTTTTTTCATTTTACTTTTTTTTGGATTTATTTTTCGACCATGAATCGCGCAAAGCTACGGTTCGGTTGAATACCAGCTTTTCCTTTGTGCTGTCCGGATCAACGCAATAATAGCCTGTACGCTCAAACTGGAAATGTTTGCCAACCTCTGCATATTTCAGGGAAGGTTCAGCATAAGCGGTGAGTGTACGCAGGGATTCCGGATTGAGGTTCGCTTTGAAATCACCATTTTCCGGCACATCGGTGGGATCTTCCACATCAAACAGACGGTCGTATTCACGAATTTCCACAGGCAGAGCTGTTTCTTTGGCTACCCAGTGAATGGTGCCTTTCACTTTTCTGCCGTCGGGCGACTGACCGCCACGTGTTTCGGGATCGTATGTGCAATGAATTTCTTTAATTTCACCATCATCATCCTTAATCACATCCTGACAGGTAATGAAATACCCGTAACGCAGGCGGACTTCACGGCCGGGTGCCAGGCGGAAGAATTTCCGTGGCGGATCTTCCATAAAATCCTTTTTCTCAATATACAGCTCACGGCCAAATGGTATAGTCCGTTTACCGGCGCTTTCATCCTCCGGGTTGTTAACGCCTTCCATATCTTCAATCTGTCCTTTGGGGTAATTCGTAATGACCACTTTCAGCGGGTCCATCACAGCCAGCCGGCGTTCGGCGATTTTGTTCAGGTCTTCGCGGACTGCCCATTCCAGCAAACCGACGTCTATGGTATTTTCCCGTTTGGCCAGACCTACGCGTTCGGAAAACAATTTCAAAGACCCCGGAGTAAAACCGCGCCTGCGAAGACCGGAGATGGTAGGCATGCGGGGGTCATCCCAGCTTTTAACATAGTTGCCCTCCACCAGTTCCATCAGTTTACGTTTGCTCATCACGGTGTAGGTCAGGTTGAGACGGGCAAATTCAATCTGCCGGGGGCGGGGCTCATTTTCATCTGTAATCTGGTCGAGAAACCAGTTATAAAGAGGCCGGTGCACTTCAAATTCCAGTGTACAAAGCGAATGAGTAATGCCTTCGATGTAATCGGACTGACCGTGTGCCCAGTCGTAATTGGGGTAAATATTCCATTTGTCAGCGGTACGGTGATGTGATTTTTTGAGAATGCGGTACATCACAGGGTCGCGCATGTGCATGTTGGGCGAATCCATATCAATTTTGGCACGCAACACCATGCTTCCCTCGTCGTATTCACCGTTTTTCATGCCTTTAAACAGGCGCAGGCTTTCTTCAACCGGGCGATCCCGGTAAGGGGATTTTATGCCGGCTTCTTTTGGCGTGGTGCGTTGCCGCGATATTTCGTCACCGGATTGTTCATCCACATAAGCATTGCCTGCCTTTATCAGCATTACAGCCCAGTCGTACAACTGATCAAAATAATCGGAAGCATAACACAGTTTATCCCATTCAAAACCCAGCCAGGAAACATCTTTTTTTATGCTTTCAACGTATTCTTCTTCTTCCTTTACGGGATTGGTATCGTCAAAACGCAGGTTGCATTTACCATTGTATTTTTCTTTGATGCCAAAACTCAGAAAAATGGCTTTGGCATGACCAATGTGGAGATAGCCGTTGGGTTCGGGCGGGAACCTCGTGTAAATGCTGTCATGCTTACCGCTTTTCAGATCATCTTCAATAATCTGCGTGATAAAATTTCCTGCTTTGTTTTCTTCAGTTTCCTTATGCTGTGTCATAATAAATTGTGTTATCGTCGGAACAAAAATAAGCCGAATTATTGTTGTAAAGAAGAGAAAGGGTATTAAATTCGCAAAAATTGCTGAATTATGGGACAAATTGAAATTGAAGGCATGGAGTTTTATGCCTATCACGGGCATTACGAAGAAGAACGCTACGTGGGTAATCGTTTTTTGCTGGACATTTGCATTACAACTGATACAAGCAAGGCTGAACAATCTGACAGGATTGAAGACGCGCTGAACTATCAGAAAGTGTATGCTTTGATCACCACTGAGATGGAAGAGGAGAAGTCTCATCTGCTGGAAAACATCGGTCGACGCATCATCAACAAGCTGTATGATGAATTTGACGGCATAGACAAGCTGCGCATCAAAATCAGTAAAATGAACCCTCCCATGGGGGGACAAATCCGATCGGTCAGTGTCACACTTGAAGAATAATCAGCAAGCGGCAGAAAAAACCTGCCCCCGCTGCGGCCGGAAGTTTACCTGCGCAGGTGACGAAAGCTGTTGGTGTATGGACTGGCAGGTGTCTGAGGATTTAAAAGCGGAACTTCAGCAAACGTACAAAACCTGCCTGTGTGAATCCTGTTTTCAGGAGCTGGGCGCAAAATTTCTTGGTAATCAATAAAAGTTTTTTTACTTTTGCACATCCTGACCAAAGGGTACCTTGGCCGAGTGGTTAGGCAGTGGTCTGCAAAACCATGTACGGCGGTTCGACTCCGCCAGGTACCTCAAAATCAAAACCCGGTTTGCTATTAGCAGGCCGGGTTTTTGCTTTTCATGCCACATACTACAAGCCTAAACAAACAAAAGCCACGCATATACCACCACGGCATTTTGGGTATTTTATTATGAGTACTATGTAGGAGGGGGGGGCTTGTCGTATAATTCCTGCAAGATAATAGCAATAATTTTGTCTTTGTA
>JBKGYK010000068.1:0-18409 GCA_046546095.1 Bacteroidales bacterium | reverse complement strand
ACTAGACAATTATTTTCATAAACAAGTAAGCCAGGATGTAAAAAGAAAACTATCGGTATGTTTCACTTTAATTGACGAAGAATCAAATAATATTGCAGGCTATAATACATTATCCAGTAATAGCATTTCAAACAACTTGATTCCTGACTCATTTAGAAAGAAACTTCCTAAGTCATATTCGTCGATTCCAACAATGTTTATAGGAAGATTAGCAACTGATAAAAAATTTCAAGGGAAAGGGATTGGGAAATTATTGTTAATTGATGCTCTGAAAAGATGTTTTGACACATCCGATACTATTGGCGCTTTTTCTGTTATTGTTGATCCATTGGATATAGAAGCAGAGAAATTCTATGGAAAATATGGATTTATTAAACTACCTGATAGCGGAAAAATGTTTCTACCAATGAAAACGATCAAGGCATTATTGGAATGAAGCACTGTGTACAATAAACAGAAATATCAGCGGCACACCGCCTCTGGCCGGAACTTCCGCTGGTAGTCGAACAGGTTTTTCGGGAAGTCAGCGAGTATTCCTGATTTCTCTTATCCCATACATCAATATTCCATTAAAAAAATTGAATAAGCTTTACAGGCATGATAGCCTTTTGTAAAAAAATCAGGTTTTAGCTTTACAAAAGATATTATCCACGCCTGAAGGTTGTGCCTGCGCTGAAACCAAAAACGTGTACGCCCGAATCATCAACAAAGCATTTTCAGAAATCCCTGAAATTTTATATTTTTATCAAAAATCAAAAACAGTGCGACACGTTTTTTTCTTATTACCGGCGATTTTGGCTTTGAGCTGCGGCCTGCACGCTCAGACAACCCACAGGGCATTCAGCCTGCAATCCGGCGACAGCCTCCGTCCGGTTTACTTTGACCAGTCTGCCGGGCTGGGATACTCGAATTTCCGGGATTTTGCCACATCGCCGCTTACCTACCATGGTGCTTCGGCCAATATTGGCTTGTACCGTGTGATGCTCAGTGATGCCCGGGAATCGTCCGGCGGTGTCATGTTTTCCTTTACCGGTGCGGATGAATTTATGGGTTCCGACGCTTATGCCATGCTGGGGCGCCTCGATATCCGGCATACCGAACTGTTCCGCGTGTTTTCGCAAACCGGAGAACGTCTCAATCTGAAAGCCGGCGGCAGCATGATGCTCACGGGCATGATCCGGAACAACAGCGCCTTTTACAACAACTCATTTGGTTCTGAAGCCTTTGCTACCCTCTTTGCATCCGGGAAAATCAGTCTGGATGTGTCCAGGACGAAAGCCAAAACCATTGATTTAAAACTGTTCAGAATCAACCTGATTCCCCGAAAACGAAGCCTTGCATTAAGGCTGGATGCCGGTATGATGAATGTGTCCTGGCGCAACGGCTTTAATTATATGGATAACTCCTCTGTTGTAAACGATTACAATTATTACAAACGGCACGAGTTGCACTGGTTTGATGGGTACCGGATGCATTCTGAGCTGGCTTATCACATCCACCTGAACAATGGCAATGCAGTGAAACTGTCTTACTTGTGGGATGCCCTGTATTCACACAAAACCGGCGAACGCTATGAAATGGCTGCGCATCAACTGCAGCTTGGCTTTATGTTTGGACTGAATGAACCCGCTAAAATCCCTGAAAAATGAGATACAAACTCCTGATAATAAGTCTGCTGATTGTGGTTTTTTCATCCTGCGAAAAGCTCATGTTCGAGGAGAACGGAAAATCGGATGACCCGTATGAGAATTTTGATTACCTCTGGAAGCAATGCCATGAAAAGTACGCCTTTTTCGCGTACAAGGGCATAAACTGGGAGCATGAGAAAACGGTGTACCGCAACTGCCTGCACGAGGGGATGAGCAAGGATTCACTGTTTAGTGTGCTGGCTGCCATGCTGGATGAGCTGAGGGATGATCATGTGAACCTGGTGTCGGATTTTAACCGTTCGTTTTACGGCAATTACCGCCGCGGACAGGACAATTTTGACTGGCGCATTGTGGCAGATAATTACCTGCCTGAAAATTATTACGTTTCCGGACCATTTGCTCACGATTTTCTGGCGGGCGACTCCATCGGATACATCCGGCTGTCTTCATTTCCCGGTAATATTGATGGCGAAAACCTGGATTTTGTGTTGAACCGGTACCGCCATACGCAGGGACTGATTCTGGATATACGAGAAAATGGCGGTGGCAGCATTGCTGATGTCTACGATTTATTGAGCCGCTTTGTTGATCAGAAAACCCTGCTGTATCATTCACGCATGAAAAGCGGCCCCGGCAAAGATGATTTCACAGCTTCCGAACCGGTGTATATTGAACCGGAAGGAGGGGAGCGATACCATAAAACGGTGTGCTTGCTTACCGACCGCGGATCATACAGCGCCAGTTCGTTTACCGCCCTGGGAGCACGGGCAATTGACAATTTTGTTATTGTGGGAGATACCACGGGCGGCGGACTGGGAGTGCCTAATGGCGGGCAGTTACCAAACGGCTGGACATACAGGTTTTCTGTTACCGAAACATTGTCACCTCAGGGAGAAAATTTCGAGTCCGGTGTGCCACCTGAAATTACTGTGCTTTTTGACTGGACAGACAGAAGTACAGACGAAGTTATTGAGAGGGCAATACAGGAAATAAATACCCGCTGATTGCTGTAAGGCAATTTTTTTTTAATGTCTCTTTTGATGATTATCATGTGATTTTCAGGCAACAGAATATCAATATTATTTGTCTGATACATAGAAATGCATTAACTTTATCAAAACAAATCCTGACAGAGGGATATTTATCATGAATTACCGCTATAACATATTGATTGGCATTAGCTTGCTGCTGTTGTCTGTAAGTCTGTCAGCTCAGCACCGCTTTATTGAAAACAAAAACCAATTCCCTGAACAGGTAGAATTTAAATGTCGCCTGAATTATGGCGCTTTGTTTCTTGAAAAAGACGGGCTTGTTTACAATTTTGCCGACAAATCCCAATACCAGCATTCACATGCCCACCATGGTGAAAGTGACGTAACAGAAGCTCATCATGAACATGAAGAAGATTTGCCGGATGCACTGGATTTTCATGCCTATAAGCTGAAGTTTGTCAATCCTTCCGGGGATATTGCAATTCGGGGTTTGGAGAAATGTCCTGATTACGAAAACTATTTCATCGGTAATGATCGTTCCAAATGGGCGAGCAATGTTGGTAAGTACAAAAAAATGCGATACAGTGGTGTGTGGGAAGGCATTGACCTGGAGTTTTATGATAACGGGCAGGGCCTGAAATATGATTTTATTATTCAGCCCGGAGCAGATCCCGGCAAAATTATATTTGAATTTGAAGGCGTGGATAAGGTAAAAATTCGGCGGGGAAACCTGATGATAAAAACATCCCTGGCCAAAACCACAGAAATGCAACCCTTCGCTTATCAGATTATTGACGGAGATACCGTAGAAGTGACCTGTGAATATTCTCTGGATAAGAAATTGCTGACTTACGTGTTTCCCGACGGTTATCATGAAGGGCACGAAGTGGTGATTGATCCTACACTGGTTTTTAGTACCTACACGGGCTCGACAGCTGACAACTGGGGATTTACCGCCACCTGGGATTATAATGACAATGTGTACAGCGGCGGAATCGTTTTTGATGTCGGCTATCCAACCACCCTCGGGGCATATCAGACGGATATGGCCGGCGGCTCTTATGCACAGGGTTGCGATGTGGGCATCATCAAATACAATGAGGATGGCACACAAAGATTGTACGCTACATATCTTGGCGGTGCAGTAGGTGAAGAGATGCCTCATTCAATGGTTGTCAATCAGAACAATGAGCTTATAATTTTTGGCACCACGGGTTCCAGCGATTTTCCTGTTGGTACAAATGCCTTTGACGATACCTTTAATGGAGGAGACAGCATTGTGTACGATAATGTGATTGTGTTTCCCGATGGTACTGACATTTTCCTGACAAAACTTAGTGAGGATGGGTCTCAATTGCTTGGCAGTACCTACCTTGGAGGAAGTAAAAACGACGGACTGAATTTTAAGTTGTCTTACACAGAGGAGGGTTACATCCAAATGCACGGCAATGACAGTTTGTATTACAATTATGGTGACGGCGCCCGTGGTGAAGTGATCGCAGATGATAAGGATTATATACATGTTGGTGCCAATACATTTTCTACGGATATTGCCCCAGGCATAAATCCGGGATTTCAAACCAGCAATGGCGGTGGTATGGATGGACTTGTGGCTAAATTCTCTCCGGATTTAAGCAGCATGGTCTGGATGTCTTACCTTGGAGGTAGCGCCGATGATGCCATCTATTCAATTTATCCGGACGGCAGCAACAACGTCCTTGTCTGTGGGGGCACAAGCTCAACAGACTTCCCTTCTGATTCTGATGCAGCGGAACCTTATTATCTGGGTGGTAGTACAGATGCCTTTGTCGCCAAAATCAACCATAACGGCAATTCTCTGCTTGGATCCACCTATTTCGGTACAAATGAATATGATCAGGCACATTTTGTTCGCATTGATGAAAATGAGGATGTCTATATATACGGACAAACAGAGGCCACAGGCAATAGCCTGATTTATAATGCAGGATATTCTGTGCCCAACTCCGGGCAATTTCTTGCCAAATTCAATGGTGAACTGAGCTCGCTTGAATGGTCAACTGTTTTTGGCAGAGGAGCAGGACGGCCTGTATTGTCTCCTTCAGCTTTTGCTGTAGATGTGTGTGATCGCATATATCTGGCAGGATGGGGCAGGGAGTGGGCAAATACATATCTTAATGCAGCCGGGGATACCTATTTGTGGACTGATGATTTCGGCACCAAAGGTTTGCCCGTAACAGCAAATGCAATCCAAACAGAAACGGACGGACAGGATTTTTATGTGGCTGTCTTTAGTGAAAATGCTGCTGCTCTGGAATATGCCAGTTTCTTTGGGGAAGTACATTACTCTGGATGCGGCAACTCCGGACGTGATCATGTGGATGGTGGTACCAGTCGTTTTGACAATAAAGGCAATATTATTCAATCGGTATGTGCCAGTTGTGGCGGCTGTCAGGAGTTTCCCACAATGCCGGTTCCTGGTGTATGGTCTGCAACCAATGCCAGCACAAACTGCAACAACGCTGTCTTTAAAATCAACATCATCGAGAACCTGGCCGCATCCAGTTTCGAACCAATACCCGACATTTGCGCTCCTGCAGAAGTACAGTTTGTCAACAACAGCCAGGGTTCTTCTTTCTTATGGGATTTTGGGGATGGTTCTCCGACAAGTACAGAATTCGAACCCGAACATACTTTCACCCAGGAGGGCGTATTTGAAGTTATGCTCATTGCTTTTGATTCTGTAGCCTGTAATTATGCTGATACATCTTATCGCTTTGTGGAAGTACAGACTTCTGATGTGATGACACTCGATCCGATTACCATTTGCCCGGGCGAATCTGTACAAATAGGACCGGAGGAATCGTATGACGATGATGTCGAATTTGTATGGACTCAGGGCGATGTGTCTGACACGAACATACAAAATCCGGTGGTATCACCGGAAGAAGATACGCAATATGTCCTCGCTGTGAATGATATTTGTACAGATACTATTTACCAGGATGTTCTGATACAGGATTTTGAAATATTGGTTAGCATGCCACCTGATACCATGATATGTGAAGGTGACCCGGTGAGCCTTTCTGCTGCCACCGGTGGTGATGTGAGCGGACTTGTCTGGTCGGATGACCCGGGCTTCAATAATGTCATCAGCACAACAGAAAACATGTCTGATACCCCTGACGGAACTACAACCTATTATTTGGAAGTGACAGAAAATATTTGCAATACGAGCACGGTGGAAACGGTGCTGGTAGAATGGCATCAGTTCAATTATGAGATAAGCCCGGATGCAGTAATATGTGAGGGAGATAGTCTGGAATTGTTTGCAAACAACCAGAATCCTGAAGATAACATTTCTTATCAGTGGGGCCCTCTATCCGCCATTGAAAGTGGAGCAGATACGGATTCTCCGCTTGTTTCTCCTGCATCGGATCAAACTTATACATTGACACTCACCAACCAGATGGGATGTACAACAAACGATCAGGTTCAGCTTACCATAGATGATTTGTCGTTTTTGCCTCCACAGCTTGAGGAACCTCTTTGCTATGGTGATTGTACCGGCAGTGTAAGTGTGGATGCTTCCGGTTATCCTCCATATTCTTTTTCATGGGATGATGGCAGTACCGGAGAAAGTAATGATGATCTGTGTGCCGGCAATTACAGTGTTACTGTTACGGATGATATCGGTTGTGAAGATGTTACCAGCATTGAAATCAACCAGCCTGAGCTGTTGGAAGCCCAGTTTGTTTCAGTTTCCCAGCCCGAATGTGATGGCATTGGCCTCGGGGAAGCTGAAGTCAGCGCTTCGGGTGGAACCGGTAGTTATTCCTACCAATGGAGTGATGGTAGCACCGGGGCGGTGAATGATCATATGTACACAGGGATCAATTATGTAACCATCACGGATGCCAACGATTGTGATACGGTCATCGATATTGAAATGATACCTCCCAACAACCTGGCTACCAGTGTTGAAAACGTTGAGCATAATCCCTGTTACGGTGATTGCAAGGGAGAGATTTCCCTGAATGTATCCGGCGGTACTGCACCCTATGAATACAACTGGAACGATGGACTCTCAGGGCCGGTAATATCAGACCTGTGTGCTGGTTTCTATCAGGTAACAATCATTGATGCCGATAACTGTGTTGTCCACCGCAATGTTGCAATACATGAACCGGACACACTTATTGCACAAATACAGCCGGAATCACCCATCGCTTGCTATGGCGAAACTACCGGACTGGATATCATTGTGGATGGCGGAACCTTTCCCTATTATTACAACTGGGACAATGGTACTGATCAGCCATCAGTGGACAGCCTGCCGGCCGGAACATACCTGGCAACTGTCACAGATGTCAATAATTGCACAGATACTGTGGAATATCAGTTGACACAACCGCCCGAGCTTGTTTACAGCGAAACAGTAAATAATATGTTGTGTGAAGGTGTCTGTAATGGTAGTATCCTTATTCATCCCGCTGGCGGCACACCGCCTTATCAGTTTCAGTGGGACAACACTTCAGGTGATTCGGTGGCTGAAAACCTGTGTTCAGGCTCGTATGAAATGATGCTGGAAGATGATAACGGCTGCCGTAAATTTGATGAATTCCAGGTTTTTTCTGAAAATTATGTGCCACCACTGGAAGCAGAGGCTGACCCACCGGAAATTTTCCATGGCACAAGTACCAACCTGCATGCAACCAGTGAACCGGATTATCAATACAACTGGACTCCTGAGACTTCCCTTTCCGGTAATGATTCAGCTGAGGTGACTGCTTATCCCGAGGAAACCACAACTTATGAGGTAAGGATAGTGGATTCCAATGGTTGTGTTAACATAGACTCTGTTATCGTTATTGTGAATGAACTTGTTTGCGGAGAACCTTATCTCTATATTCCCAATGCATTTACGCCCAATGGAGATGGTGAAAATGACTATTTTAAACCATATGCACCGGTTGGCATCGTAAAAAAAATGTACTTTGCTGTTTATGACCGTTGGGGCGAACTGATTTATGAAACCGACAACATCAATGACAAAGGATGGGACGGCACTTTCAGAGGAAAACAACTGACTCCGGATGTGTATGTGTACTTTTTTGAAGCTACCTGTATTGATGAAGATACTTTTACCAAAAAAGGAAATGTTACACTGATTCGGTAAATCTGACCAAACTATTTTGAGTTTGGGATGTTTAAGAATTGTATGAAAAAATGCTTGTTTTTTGCTTATGCTTTGCTTTTCTTGATGATGCCATCATGCCAAAAGCTGGATGAATTGACCCAATTTGAAATGGATTATCAGGAAACAGTCATCATCCCGGCCACGGTAGAAGCCAATATTCCGTATGAAATCCAGACACCTGAAATCACAACCAACGCAGAATCTGAGTTTGAAGTTCATGATACCAGAAAGGAAAATATTGAAGAAATAAAACTCAATGAGCTGAAACTAAGTCTGATTGATCCCGATGACGGGAATTTTGATTTCCTGAACGAGATATCTGTTTATTTGAGTACTGAGCAGTTGCCGGAAATCAAAGTGGCATGGAAGAAAGATATCCCGGAAAATGCCTTACAAGAATTACAACTCAATACCAGTGATGAGAATATCGGAGAATACATCAAGCAGGAATCTTTCCGGCTTCGGATAGAAACCATTACTGACAAAGTGATTAACCGGGATCATGAGATTCAGCTTGATGCTGTTTTTCTGGTAAATGCTAAACTTATCAAATAGCTGTCTGTCTGATTTTTCATTGGCTCAATACTGCCTTTTTTTGGGAGAAGTTGCTATAGCAATTATTTTATCTATATTTAAAAATCATCTAAAACGTTGTATCTATGAAAAAGAAGAAACTAACAACAACCGGTGGAGCGCCCATCAGGAATAATCAGAATTCTATAACTGCAGGTAAACGCGGCCCGGTATTGATCCAGGACTATCAGTTGCAGGAAAAGCTGGCACATCAAAACCGGGAACGCATACCCGAACGGGTGGTACATGCTAAAGGCTGGGGTGCTCAGGGAACCTTTACTGTGACTGATGATATCACAAAGTACTCCTGTGCAAAAGTATTCAGTGAAATCGGAAAGCAAACCCCCATGCTGGCCAGGTTTTCTACTGTAGCTGGTGAGCAAGGCGCTGCTGATGCGGAACGCGATGTCAGAGGTTTTGCGCTTAAGTTTTATACCGAAGAAGGAAACTGGGATATGGTGGGCAACAATACACCGGTTTTCTTTGTTCGCGACGGATATAAATTTCCGGATTTCATCCATACCCAAAAACGGCACCCCAAAACCAATCTAAGATCAAATACTGCCAAATGGGATTTCTGGTCAAAAACTCCGGAAAGTTTGCATCAGGTTACCATTCTGCATTCCGACAGAGGCATTCCGGCTACACCTATGCACATGAATGGCTATGGTTCACATACTTACAGCTTCTGGAATGAAAAAGGGGAGAGGTTCTGGGTGAAATTTCACTTTAAAACTCAGCAGGGACACAAAACCCTGACCAATGAGGAAGCGGCAAAAGCCATAGGTGAATCCCGCGAAACGTATCAGGAAGCCATCAATGAAGCCATAGAATCGGGAAATTTTCCCAAATGGACTTTTTATATCCAGGTGATGCCGGAAAAGGATGCTGAAAAAGCACCCTTCAATCCTTTTGATATTACCAAAGTGTGGCCTCACGGAGATTTTCCGTTGATTAAAGTGGGAGAATTTGAATTGAACAAAATTCCGCCTAACTATTTTGTCTATATTGAAAATGCGGCTTTTTCTCCTTCCAATGTGGTTCCGGGAATAGGCTATTCGCCTGACAAAATGCTGCAGGCCAGAGTGTTTTCCTATCCAGATGCCCACAGATACCGCCTGGGGACACATTATGAGATGTTGCCGCCTAACAGACCTGTGAATGAAGTGAATCATTATCATAAGGATGGTGCAATGCGCTTTTTTGAAAATTTCGAGGAAAATCCCGATGCATTTTACGAACCAAACCAGTTTGACGGACCGGTAGAAAAAAGCGGACCTGTTGAACCACCGCTCAGAATTGACGGAGATGCAGACCGGTATGATAATGAAGATGATGATGATTCTACCCAGGCCGGCAACTTGTTTCGCTTGTTTGATGATGGGCAGAAACAGCGCTTGTTTGATAATATCGCTGGTGAAATGGAAGGGGTGCCTGAAAATATCATAAAAAAACAGATTGAATTGTTTGATGCAGCTGATAAAGCATATGGCGAGGGGGTAAGGAAAGCCCTCGGATGGAAATAAATTCATTTTTTTTCGACAGAGAGAAGAAAACCCGGAGCCAGTAATGACCCCGGGTTTTTTATTATACAATTCGGTTTTTTTTGTTTCAAAGAAAAAAGGCAGTACCTGTAAAGCACTGCCTTTTTAATCATTCATTACTTCTTTATTCCTATTTCAGAATTCTGACCTGAATTCCGGATTTTTTGCTGTATCCAAGACTGATTGTCTGACCTTGTTTGATCTCAGCTTTGATGATGGCTTCTGCCATGGGATTTTCTATGTATTTCTGTATTGCCCGCTTTAGTGGACGAGCACCAAATTTGGAATCAAAACCACGCTCTACAACAAATTTTTTGGCTGCAGATGAAATTTTGATTTTGTATCCCATGTTTTTAATTCTGCTAAACAGACCCTGTAACTCAATATCTATGATTTTGCTGATGTGCTTTTCTTTCAGATTATTGAACATCACAACATCATCAACACGATTAAGAAACTCAGGCGCAAAGGATTTTTTCAGTGCATTGTTGATAATACTCTGACTGTGTTTGTCAAGATTTTGTCGCCGTGCAGTGGTTTCAAAACCAACCCCTTTGCCATAATCCGAAAGTTCCCTGGTACCGATATTTGATGTCATGATTACGATGGTATTCCTGAAATCAACACGACGACCAAGGCTGTCGGTTAAACGGCCCTCATCCATCAACTGTAACAAAATGTGAAAAACATCCGGATGGGCTTTTTCAATTTCATCCAGCAACACTACGGAATAGGGCTTGCGTCTCACTTTTTCTGTCAACTGGCCACCTTCTTCATATCCAACGTATCCCGGAGGAGCTCCCACAAGTCGTGAAACTGAGAATTTTTCCATGTATTCACTCATGTCAATCCGGATCAAAGCATCCTCTGAATCAAACAGGTATTTGGACAGCATTTTTGCAAGATGTGTTTTTCCAACACCTGTGGGGCCAAGGAAAATAAATGATCCAATGGGTCTGTTGGGATCTTTTAAGCCTGCTCTGTTCCGTTGAATGGCTAGTACAATCTTCTCTATGGCTTCATCCTGGCCGACAACAGTCTTTTTCAAATCATCGTCCATTTTGAGCAACTTTGTGCCTTCATTCTGGGCAATACGCTGTACAGGAACACCTGTCATCATGGCAACAACTTCTGCCACATTGTCTTCTGTGACTTTTTCCTTGTGTTTTTTCATATCTCTGTGCCAGAGATCTTTTGCCATTTCAATTTCCTGCTCGAGTTCGCGCTCTTCATCTCTGTATGAGGCAGCCTGCTCGAATTTCTGTTTTCCGACAGCAGAGATTTTGAGTGCTTTTGTTTTTTCAAGTTTTTCCTCAAGTTCAAGAATGCTGTCCGGAACGTTGATTTTGGCAATATGTACACGTGAACCGGCCTCATCCATAGCATCAATGGCTTTGTCTGGAAGGAATTTGTCGCTGATGTAGCGTGTTGTAAGCTGGATACATGCGTTCAGGGCGTCATCAGTATATTCCACATTGTGGTGGTCTTCATACCGTCCCTTGATGTTCTTGAGAATATCCATGGTTTGCTCTTCAGAGGTGGCCTCTACAATCACTTTCTGGAATCTGCGCTCAAGGGCTGCATCTTTCTCAATATGCTGACGGTATTCATCCAGGGTGGTAGCACCAATACACTGAATATCTCCCCGCGCCAGTGATGGTTTGAGCATATTGGCAGCATCAAGTGAACCTGCAGCTCCGCCGGCACCTACGATTGTATGTATCTCATCAATGAAGAGAATAACTTCATCGGTTTTGGCCAGTTCATTGAGTATGGCTTTCATGCGCTCTTCAAATTGCCCGCGGTATTTTGTGCCGGCAACAATGGATGCCATATCCAGTGTAACGATGCGTTTGTCAAACAATACATGAGAAACTTTCTTCTGTATTATCCGCTCTGCAAGGCCTTCGGCTATAGCTGATTTGCCAACTCCGGGTTCACCAATAAGTACCGGATTGTTTTTCTTCCTCCGGCTGAGTATCTGGGATATCCGTTCAATTTCTCTTTCCCTGCCGATAATGGGATCGAGTTTACCTTCTTCAACAGCCTTGGTTAAATCTATGCCAAAATTGTCCAGCACGGGCGTCTCTGATGATTTGGAACCTTGGGAAGAGCCGGACTTTGGACCTGAGGGTTTCCCACTATCGGTCTGTTCAAATTCTTCTCCTTCGGGTTCATCAAATTCTGCAGTAGGACTATCCATTTCCATGTTTAATTTTACCAGTTCATAATCAACATCCAAATCATTGAAAATCTGGGAAAGGGGAGAGGCTACCCGAAGTATGGCCAGTAACATGTGTCCGCAGTTTACTTCATCGCTTTGCATGGCCTTGGCTTCCAGATTCATAAAGTTCTGAATCCGTTGCGTGCTCTCATGTACCTTAATGTTATCTGTATTGTCCAGCTTTAGTTCCTTGTTGGGATTATTCACGCGGTTCTCTACTCTCTGCTTTAGCTCCTGCAAATCAACACTCAGCTTGTTCAGCATATCTATGGCCAGATTATTGCCTTCACGAAGCATGCCCAGAAGCAAATGCTCAGGGCCAATGTACTCATTGCCAAGCCGGATGGCTTCTTCTTTACTGTAGTTGATTGCGTTTCTTACACTTTTCGTTAATTTCACGTTCATATTTTGATTTTCTTTTTGTCTTTACCTGTTTAACCAACAATTATGCCACTTTGTTCTCAACACATGTATACCCTTTGCAGGGAGATGTTCAAAATTAGCTTTATAATTCGGATAAGGCAAATATTATTCATCAGGATAATCTTAAATACTGAAAATCAACACAAAATCTAATAAATGACGATGCTTGCCGAATGAATTTTTCATGAAAGGAATAAGAATAACAAAATTTCACTTCCTGTAAAACTGTCAGGTGAAAAAAATCATGCAGGTATTCTGCCTGATATGGGCTGAAAAATTTTATCTGGTTTACTGTTTAATAAAAATAATACGTGGATTTATCATCTGAAAATCAGCACAGGAAAGGATTGTTAATTATTAACCAAAAACTGTTGAAAATAATGCCATTTATCAGGTTTTAATCGGGATTAAATAACTATTTTAGTGCCTCAATTTTAAAGTGTTAAAATTTTACTTATGAGTGAAGAAGGAAAAGGTGCCAGAATATTCACAGTCAATGTAGAAGAGCAGATGAAAGCTGCCTACATTGACTATTCCATGTCTGTAATTGTTTCAAGGGCTTTGCCTGATGTGCGGGATGGATTAAAACCTGTACACAGGCGAATATTGTTTGGCATGTCGGAATTGGGGATAACTTATAACAAATCCCATAAAAAATCAGCACGTATTGTGGGAGAGGTGCTGGGTAAATATCATCCCCACGGTGACTCTTCTGTTTATATGGCTATGGTGCGTATGGCACAGCCATGGAGTATGCGTTATTTGCTTGTTGACGGACAGGGCAACTTTGGCTCGGTAGATGGAGACAGCCCTGCAGCCATGCGTTATACTGAGGCCCGTCTTGGAAAAATCGCTGCAGAAGTACTCAAAGACCTGGATAAAGATACCGTAGATTTTCAGTATAACTTTGATGATACACTGAAAGAACCATCGGTGATGCCAACAGTATTGCCTCTGCTTCTTGTGAATGGCGCTTCCGGTATTGCCGTGGGAATGGCTACAAATATGCCTCCGCACAACCTTAGTGAAGTGGTTGACGGACTTTGTGCTACCATCGATAATCCGGAAATAGAAACCGATGAGCTTATCAAATTCATCAAGGCTCCTGATTTTCCAACCGGAGGAATTATCTATGGCTATCAGGGTGTAAAAGAAGCTTTCGAAACCGGCAGAGGACGTGTTGTGGTACGTGCTCGTACCGAAATAGAAACAACATCTACCGGCAGGGAGCGAATTATCGTTACCGAAATACCTTACATGGTCAATAAGGCTGAACTGATCATGAAAATAGCAGATCTCATCAATGAAAAGAAAATTGATGGAATCAGCAATATCAATGATGAAAGTGACCGGAAAGGTATGCGTATTGTCATCGATCTGAAAAAAGATGCAGTAAGCAATGTGGTTCTGAATAAGTTATACCGTTTTACACAGTTGCAAAATTCCTTCAGCATCAACAATATTGCCCTGGTAAAAGGACGGCCGCAAATGCTGAACCTGAAAGATATCCTGCAGCACTTCATTGATCACCGTCTGGATGTTTTAATCCGAAAAACAAAATATGAACTTTCTCAGGCGGAAAAACGTGCTCACATTCTGGAAGGACTTATCAAAGCCCTGAATTTTATTGATGAGGTAATTGCCATCATCAAAGCATCCAAAACTGTTGAAGAGGCTCGTCAGGGTTTGATGGCCCGTTTTGAACTGTCCGAAGAACAGGCCAAAGCCATTGTGGAAATGCGCCTGAGAAGCCTGACTGCTCTCGAGACTGATAAGCTCCGCGAAGAACTCAAGGAACTCAGAGAACGCATTGAATATTATCATGAAATCCTGAATACTGAAAGCCTCAGACGTAAAATCATCCGGGATGAACTGGTTGAACTGAAAGAGCGCTTCGGAGATGAAAGAAAAACCGAAATCATCTATGCATCAGAAGAACTGAATCCTGAGGATTTTTATGCCGATGATGACATGGTAATTACTGTATCCCATTTGGGATATATCAAACGTACTCCGCTTACTGAATTCCGCACCCAGAGCAGGGGAGGTGTCGGATCACGTGCCAGCAATACCCGTGACCAGGATTTTATTGAGTCCGTGTTTACCGCAAGTATGCACAATACCCTGTTGTTTTTTACCGCCAAAGGCAAATGCTTCTGGCTAAAAGTTTATGAACTGCCCGAAGGTACAAAAGCTTCACAGGGGCGTGCAATTCAAAATCTGATCAATATTGAACCGGATGATGAGATTAAAGCCCATATCAGGGTGACCAGTCTTAAGGATGAAGAATATATTGACCAGCGGTTTATCGTGATGGCAACAAAAAAAGGCATCATTAAAAAATCACGCCTGCGTGAATACAGCCGTCCAAGACAAAATGGGATCAACGCCATCAATGTTCGTGAGGATGATGTTCTGCTCAATGCCCAGTTGATTGAAAATTCGGATGAGGATAATATGGATAATATTATGGTGGCAGCCAAAAGTGGTAAAGCCATTCGTTTTCCACATGATATTGTCCGTCCCATTGGCCGTACAGCAACGGGAGTAAGGGGTATAAAGCTTGAAAATGATGATGAAGCCATTGGTATGGTTGTCATCAATAAAGAAAAAGACGTGCTTGTGGTATCAGAAAAAGGCTATGGAAAACGCTCTGATCTGGAGGCCTACCGTATCACCAATCGTGGGGGTAAAGGTGTGAAAACCATCAATGTTACGGACAAAACCGGAAAACTGATTGCCTTGAATGCCGTTACTGATAATGATCATCTGATGATTATTACCCATCATGGCATTATGATCCGCATGGCTGTAAAAGATTTGAGGGTGATGGGACGCGCAACCCAGGGTGTGCGTTTAATTAATCTGAGAGATGATGACGAAATTGCTGCGGTTGCCAATGTGGAAAATGGTGATGTGGAACCGGAAGAACCGGAAATTATCGGTGATAACCCGGACAAAGATATGCCGGAAGAAACAGGTAATGCGGAGCAGGAGAGTGGTGATGAGCCTGAAAATACCGATTCGTAGATTTTTTGGCAAGGATTTTGATTAATCCATGATAATTACGATTTTTGAACGAACTAAAAATGAAAGATATGAAACGTTTTGTAAGTATAGCAGCTTTAATTCTGATAACCACCCTGGTTTTCGGGCAAAAACGCAACGTGACTTCCTGCTGGGGTTATCTGGATGACGGCTACCTGGAAGATGCACTGGAAAGCATTGAAAAAGCCAGTAATCATCCCAAAACAGCGGAATGGTACAAAACCTGGTGGTATTACGGTCAGACTTACCAGGCCTTATCGTCTACCGAGAAGAAAAAATATCAGGATCTGTGTGATAATTGCGCAGATTCAGCCTTTGATGCATATGTGAAATCCATCAAACTGAATTTTGAAGATGAAGAAATCAAAAACCTGGATCTTGAGACAGAAGAAGGAGCAACGCGTTTTGTGCGTGCTGTGATGGGTAACCTGAAAAATAACGAGCCGAAAGTCGAAGACCAGCGAGCAATTATTGATATCATTCAAAGTCGCTTTCCGGCCCTTGCCAATAAATTTGTTAATGATGGTATTCAGTTGTTCCAGGAAAAAGAGTTTGAATCATCCCTGGAAAAGTTTGAAAAATCACTTACCATTTCTTCTCTGGCAATGAAAGCCGATACTGCAGTAATTTACTATGCATCACTTGCTGCAATCAATGCCGGCGACTGGGAAAAAACACTGGATTACAATAAAACATTGCGTCAGCTGGATTATGGCAAGAATGATGAAGAAAAAGCACTTGTGCATGTTAACCTGGCCAAGGCTTATAAAAATACAGGTGATACTGCCAAGTATATTTCAACACTGGAAGCAGCCAAAGAAAAATTCCCGGAAAATTCATATGATATTGTGATAGAATTATTCAATCATAGTATTGATCAGGAGGATTTTGAAAAGGCCAATGAATATATTTCCATGGCGATCGAAGAAAATCCGGAGGATGCTTCGTTTTATGTTATCCGTGGTACGCTGAACGAAGAACTGGATGCAGATAAGGATGCAGTGGAAGACTACAAGACGGCCATTGAGCTTGATCCTGAGAATTTTGACGCAAATTACAGCCTGGGGGCTTATTATTACAACTATGCCGCCGATACTCTGGCATGGGCCAATGAGAATATTCCACCTACTGAATCACAGAAATACGACGCTGTGCAAGAGGTAGCTAAGGATTATTTTAAAAAGGCGGTACCTTATCTTGAAAAAGCATATGCCCTGAAAAGTGATGACATAAATGTTTTGCGTACTCTAAAAACAATTTATTATAAACTCCAGGATATGGAGAAATATGAGAAAATTGATGCAGAGCTTAAAGAGTTGACCGAATAAAGTCCAGGCAATGGATAATGAAAAAAAATGCTGTTTCAGTTTGAAGCAGCATTTTTTTTGTGTTTGTACTTCCTTTGTTGTTTCATTTTGTTTAGGACGAATTTGAATGGCTCAGTCATAATTGAATTTGATCAGGTGGGTTATTTGTGTGAATGAAGGATAGGATTGAAAAAACCCAATTTAACATAATATAAATTATCATTTTTTATTTTGGTTTGAAGTTTGTCAGCGCAATTGAATTTATCCTTCAATTCTGATGATTTTTAGTTAGTGTATATCTTGCGTTTTCCGGACAATCTTGCAGTTTGAAATCAAATACGCGAATCTCAGCGATTGGTGTTTTTGAGTTTATCGTCAAATTTTTTCTGCAGTTTTTTCAGTTTGGGTTTTATCACAAACCGACAATATCCCTGGGTCGGATTGTTTTTGTAAAAATCCTGATGGTAATCTTCGGCCGGATAAAATGTTTCAAATTTTTTCACCTCGGTGACAATTGGTTTGTCAAAGTAGTTTTCTTTTTCCAGCAGCTCCTTTTGCTGTTCGGCAATTTCCTTTTGCTTGTCGTTGTGGTACAGAATTATCGACCGGTATTGCGTGCCCACATCAGCACCCTGACGGTTCAGACTTGTCGGATCATGCATTTCCCAGAATACGGCCAGAATATCACTGACACTCACAACCTCCGGGTCAAATTCAACCTGAACCACCTCGGCATGTCCTGTGGTTTCCATGTTTACTTCGCGGTACGACGGATTTTTTACATGCCCGCCACTGTATCCGGATTCTACGCCTACAACGCCTTTAATCTGCTGGTATACGGCCTCTCCGCACCAGAAACAACCCATTCCCAGGGTGATTTTTTCTGTATTCTGACTCATAACTGCCTGATTTATAAGCAATATAAATGCTATGTAAAACAATCGTTTCATTTGAAAGCTAAACAGCATGATCATGAAAATGTTTATTTGGGCGCATGAACCGGCCTGCGGCTTATAGTCCCGCACATCTCTGCCTGTTCGTGTATGCAGGACAAAGGAGCTTCCCGTCTCCACTGCGTTACGCCGGGCAAAGCCTTCGGTCGCTCTTTGCTCTGCACACTCACAAGGCCTTTATGTCCGGGAGCTGCCAGCCTCCGTCCTTGCGCAAAACCAACTAACTAAAAAAACTTTTCGAAAGTTCGAAACTTTCGAAAAGTTAGTTAATTAGTTAAAGTCATTAGCCAAATTCATGTAAATTTGGCCACCCGACCGTCCAAATTTAGCTAAATTTGGCCAATGGCTTACTTAGATTTTAACCTGATGTTTATTCTAATCGCGTTAAGGCGAAGGTGCTGATTCTAAAAGGGCAACCTGACAGGTCGCCATGATTCAACGGTATATACCAAAACAAACCTATTCCTTCGATTCGTGGAGATCTGGCAGGTTGCTCAATCTCCACTTCACTTCATCA
>JBKGYK010000067.1:0-18932 GCA_046546095.1 Bacteroidales bacterium | reverse complement strand
ATCCGCCGGCCCGCCGGGGTAATCGCCTGCAAAGGGGCGCAATACACAGCCTTCGGTATGATGTTGCAGACAAGCCAAAATCCCGTAATTCATAACATATTTTGTGTTATTTTTGCCGCATGTTACGCATCGGGAATACTGAACTCAGAGACAAGCCTGTTCTACTGGCACCTATGGAAGACATTACGGATCCATCTTTCCGGTATATGTGTAAGCTATTTGGAGCTGATATGATGTACACTGAGTTTATTTCATCTGACGGGCTGATCCGTGATGGCAGAAAAAGTCTGGAAAAGCTTAAGCTTGATGACAATGAACGTCCCATTGGCATACAGCTTTATGGTCACCTTATTGAACCCATGGTGGAATCTGCCCGTATGGCAGAAAAAGCGCGTCCGGATGTCATTGATCTTAACTTTGGTTGTCCTGTAAAAAAAATTGCCAAAAGGGGAGCCGGTTCCGGTATGATGAAAAATCCGGATCTCATGGAAGACATGACACGGCAGGTAGTGCAGGCCACTGATATTCCCGTTACTGCCAAGACACGTCTGGGCTGGGACGAAGAAAATAAAAATGTGCTCGAAATATCCCTGCGCCTCCAGGATGCCGGTATCAAGGCACTCACCATTCACGGTCGTACCCGGGCTCAGATGTACAAAGGTACCGCAAAATGGGAACTCATTCAGCAGGTAAAGGAACATCCGGATATGGAAATTCCCGTCATTGGAAACGGAGATATCAATTCCGGAGAGATGGCCGCCGCTTATTTTAAACAATACAAGATTGACGGTATCATGGTAGGCCGTGCCAGCATCGGCAGGCCATGGATTTTTAAGGAAATTCATCATTACCTGGATACTGGAGAAAGCATGCTGCCACCCACCGTGAGTGAAAGAGTGGATATCGCCAAACTGCATTTTGAAAAATCTCTTGAATACAAATCCCTGCCACGTGGTATTTTTGAAATGCGGCGACATTTTTCGCTTTACTTCAAAGGTGTTCCTCACTTTAAGCCCCTGCGCATGCAACTGGTTACCAGCAAAGAGCCGGATGAAATCATGCAACTCCTTGAAAAAGTGCGGGAGGAATATGGCGATTTCAGGCCGGAAAACCCCTGGGCCTTTGGTGAAATTTGATCAGAATGGTTGTAATGTATCAATATCCACAATCTTTCCTCAATCTTTCCATATCATACTGAATTTACTAATTTTGCGCATCAAACATCAAGAAATACATTATGCACAGAACACATACTTGTGGCGAATTACGCTCAGAACACCAGGGACAGGAAGTTACTCTTAGTGGATGGGTACAACGAAAACGCGATAAAGGCGGCATGATATGGATTGACCTCCGGGATCGTTATGGCATTACCCAACTGGCTTTTGATGAAAGTAAAACCGATAAAAAAGTGATTGAAACAGCAGAAAAATGCGGCCGCGAGTATGTGATTAAAGCTACAGGTAAGGTTGTGGAACGCTATTCCAAAAACGACAATATTCCCACCGGTGCTATAGAAATTTTTCCTGATAAACTGGAAATTCTTTCTGCAGCTGAAACGCCACCCTTCACCATTGAAGAGGAAAGCGACGGCAGTGATGAACTTCGTATGAAACACCGTTATCTGGATATTCGCCGAAATCCGGTAAAAGAAGCGCTCATTCTGCGACACAAAATCGCTCAGGCAACACGCAGATATATGGATGAAAGCGGATTTCTTGAAGTTGAAACACCCAACCTGATAAAATCTACCCCCGAAGGCGCCCGTGATTTTGTTGTGCCATCCCGCATGCACCCGGGAACATTTTATGCTCTGCCGCAGTCACCACAGACTTTTAAGCAATTGCTTATGCTGGGAGGCATAGATAAATATTTTCAGATTGTAAAATGTTACCGCGATGAAGATTTGCGCGCCGACCGGCAACCTGAATTTTCCCAGATTGACTGTGAAATGGCCTTTGTGGAACAGGATGATATCATGGCTCAGTTTGAGGGGCTGATGCAAAATCTGTTTAAAGAAGTTAAAGGCGTGGAAATTCAAACGCCTTTTCGCAGAATGAGCTGGCACGATGCCATGGAAAAATACGGCTCTGACAAACCTGATTTGCGCTTTGGCATGGAATTCCACGAACTCACCAGTCTGGTGCAAAATAAAGGCTTCAAAGTGTTTGATATGGTTGACTATGTGGGTGGTATTTGTGCAGAAGCTTGTGCCTCCTATTCCCGCAAACAACTTGATAAACTGACAAAATTTGTCCAGCAGCCTCAGGTGGGAGCCAAAGGCCTTGTATACGTAAAATATAATGAAGACGGGTCGTTTAAGTCATCCGTGGATAAATTCTTTTCCCGGGAAGATCTGAAAACCTGGGCAGATAAATTTGATGCAAAACCCGGAGACCTTTTGTTGATACTGGCCGGAGAAAAACGTAAGACACAGGACCAACTTTCTGTTTTGCGACTGGAAATGGGAAAACAGCTCGGTCTGCGAAACCCCGACGTGTTTGTACCGCTGTGGGTAGTGGACTTTCCCTTGCTGGAATGGGACGAAGAAACTCAGCGCTATCATGCCATGCACCATCCTTTCACCTCAGCCAAGGAAGAAGACGCCGGCTTGTTTGACAGCGATCCGGGAAAAATCCGTGCCAATGCATATGATATGGTGATCAATGGTGTTGAACTCGGTGGCGGTTCCATCCGGATTCACAAGCAGGAAGATCAGTCACGCATGTTTGCACTGCTTGGTTTTAGTGAAGAGGAAGCCGAAGCACAGTTTGGCTTTTTGCTGAATGCTTTCCGCTATGGCGTGCCTCCCCACGGTGGTATTGCCTTTGGCTTTGACCGTATATGTGCCCTGTTTGGCGGCAGCGACAGCATTCGTGATTACATTGCCTTTCCGAAAAACAACGCCGGCCGGGATATCATGATTGATGCTCCTGCTCCCATTTCAGAAACTCAGTTAAAAGAGCTGGAACTCAAACGCAACAAGCAGGCTGAACAATCAGAATAATTGAACCGGCAGAAATGAAAAGCCGGCCAGGATAGCTTTGAAGCCGGTTTTTTATGGCATATAATCCGCGATTTGTATTGTGCGACAATCCTGGTTACACTTGTTTCAGGAAATCATTCAGGTTTTGGTCGGATGAGAGGTCAAGTTTCTGTCGCAGGCGATAACGCGCAGTAATGACGGAACGCTCGGAGATATTTTTTATGGAGGCAATTTCTTTTGAAGAAAGATTCATCCGGACCATCGCACAGAGGTTTTTATCGTTTTCGGTTAGGTGAGGGAACTTTTCACTCAGATTGAACAAAAATCCCGAGTTTATTTCATTGATTTTTTCTTCAATTATTTTGGCATCCTGCCCATTTTGCAGGTTTTGTGATATCTGCAAATGCAAACCCTTGATTTTTTGCTTGTTTTTATCACTGGCATCTTTTACCATGGCCTTTAGTTTACGCTGAAGCTCATTCAGGAAATCATTGCGATATACCAGATGCAAAGAAAAGTTCTGCAACTCATTTGTCATGAACTTTTTTTCTTTTTCCGATGCCTCAAGCGACACTTCAGCAAGGCGTTTCCTGGATTTGTATCGATACATTAAAAAGATAAGTATCAGCAAAGCGATAGACAGAGCCCCTGATATAGTCAGCCAGCGATACAAACTTGTTTTTTGTTTCTGTTCAGCAAGCTGCAACTGCATTTCTACGGTTTTTAGTTTTTGGTTTTGCCTGATTTCAATTTTTTTCATGGCAATCTGTATGGGCTTTACTGCCAGTTCTATTTTGCCTGACATATGCTCATGGGAAGATTTGCCTGTTTTAGCACTGTCATTATACGTGGAAGCCATTTTGTTGCAATTGCCGGCTTTTTGTTCATCTCCCATTTTATCCAACACGTCAGCCCTGAGCATGTAAAATTCAGCCAGAACCTTGTGTTCGTCAGGTTGACCAGAGGATAGTGCAATGGCAGTATCAATATGATGCAATGCCTTTTTCAGCATATCTTTCTGAACATATGCTTCGGTCATCAGGGCATGTGTCATACTGTTTCCCTGATCGGGATCAAAATGCGGGTCTGCTTGCTTTAATACACTCAATGCTGAATCCGGCTGCTGTTTTTCCAGGTAATAATTTGCCATATTCAGATTTGAGCCAATCCGGTAATTGATGTAATCCAGTGAGATGTCTTTCCATCGTTTTTGTGTTTCCCAAAACGGTAAATTATCCAGGTTCAGGTTGATGGTATCAAACAGTTGCTGTGTGTTCCTGAAATATTGCGGTACAGAATCTGCATAACCGCATTGAAATGCCAGTTTTCCAAGGTGATTATAAGACTGAATTTTCATCAAAAGAGACCGGCTGTCAGTGGTGTCCCCCTGCCTAAGAGCCAGCGCATAGTAATGCCTGGAAGAGTCGCACATATCCAGTGACTGATAGGCCAGTCCGATGTTGTTGCTGATCAGGGCTTTGACTTCAGGCCGTGTGTTAAGGTTCATCACGCTGCCTATTTCCTTGTATACATATATCGCCTCGTTATACATCTCATGCTTTAGTAAAATATTGCCTGCATTGATGTACAAAAACGGATTGTCAAAGTGAATGTATGGATGTTCAGCCAGTACATCCATGGCCATATTGATATAATGCAATGCTTTACTATCATCCCGCACTCTGTATTGATACAGTTCCGAAAGAAAGGAGTACAGGCGAATCAGTCCGGCATGATTATCATTGGCAATCATCTGTATCTCACAATTTGCGGCAAGGATAATGGCTGAGTCAGGTTTCTCGTTGTAATAATCCGCCAGCACCGAAAAAACGGAGTCCTCTTTTTCGATATCATGCTCCGCTATCTGTTCAATCTGTGTGTTACTCCCGGGTTTATCCGAACATGCATGCATGCCGAATACTGAAATCCCGATCAATAGAAAAAACAGCAAACAATTAAAGCACGAACTGGCTGATAATCTGATCATTATCAATATATTCTGATTCGCACCAAAATTAGTGAAAATAATGTGTTAAATAAAGACCAATGCCGTTTGAGGGTGTCAACATTACAGCTACATAATGCAAAAGCCGGACTTTATTGCCCTCATTCATCTTCGGCAAGGCCACTGAATAAGGCAAGTCCGCCTGTAGAGGTTTCCTTATAAAGGGATGGTAGGTCATGCCCGGTTTTGGCCACAGTTTCCACGATTTTATCAAAACTTATCCGGTGACGTCCGTCGTTTAGCATTGCATAGGCATTGTGATTGAAAGCTCTCCCTGCTGCAAAAGCGTTTCTTTCAATGCATGGTATTTGTACCAGTCCTGCCACAGGATCACAGGTAAGGCCCAGATGATGCTCCAGTCCCATTTCGGCGGAGTTTTCCACCTGAAAAATGCTGCCACCAAACAATTGTGTAGTAGCCCCGGAAGCCATGGCACAGGCAGTACCAATTTCACCCTGACAACCTACCTCAGCACCGGAAATGGAGGCATTACGCTTGACAACAGAACCAATAATTCCGGCTGTGGCAAGTGCCCGCAATATTTTGATATCCGAAAAATCGTGTTTGGTTTTTAAATAGTACAAAACGGCAGGCATCACACCACTTGAACCGCAGGTAGGGGCAGTGACAATTTTACCGCCGGCAGCGTTTTCTTCCGATACAGCCAAAGCATAAGCAAAAACCAGAGCCCGCTTTTTGATGGCACCAATGTGCGAATTTGCCTTGATATAATAGGAGGCAGCTTTCCGGGGCAGTTTTAGATGAGAGGGTAAAACCCCTTCATTTTCCAGACCGCGTTTTACTGCATCCTGCATTACATCCCAAACTTCAGCAAGATACTCCCAGATGCTTTCATTTTCGTGGGCTTTCACCAATTCCCAGATGTGCATACCATTGTTGTTGCAATAACGCAGAATTTCACCCATATTTTTGAAAGGATACACCACTTCCTTTTCAATACTGGTTTTATCATCTTCAATGGCTCCACCACCAATACTGTAGGCAGTCCATTCATCCAATAACTTGTCCTTATCATCATAAGCCCGGAATGTCATTGCATTGGGGTGAGCAGGCAAAAATTCCTTGGGCCTCCATTCTATGTCAAGTGTCTTTTCGTTAAATTCAGATTCGATGGCCACATCCGTAAGGTGACCTTTGCCTGTAGCAGCCAGGCTTCCGTACAAAGTTACCTGGTATTTGAAGGCATCCGGATTATTTCTGCGAAACTGACCGGCTGCCTTTTTGGGCCCCATGGTGTGGCTGCTTGAAGGTCCGTGTCCTATGCGGTATATATTGCGTATGCTTTCCATATACTGTGTTTTTGTGCAAAGATGCATATTTCTGTCATGTGAACGTATGAAGTTTGTGTTAGGTTTTGTATTTTTTGTTTTGATTGTATTTGTAGCTGAAAACTTAGGCTCACAGGCTGCGTAAGTCATGATGCAGACTTGTTAAACACAGGAACCCTGGTATGTTCTTTTTACGGAATCCGGATGCAGGGATTCATGCATTTTTGCTTTTATCCAAGCAGGAGATAATTTTCTCCTTCGTGAAAACCCTTGCTATCCAGATATTTACATATTTCTGTCCGAATTTCCAACTGCGGGACATATACCAGCACAAAAGCCTTGTCATGAGCCGGTAAATCCCTGTAATGTACCACGCTTTTATTCAGACGGCGTTTTACGGAAATATCAACCCAGGCCTGAATGTTAATGCCGTGCTTCAAGAGCTTTTCGGCTCTGCGACGCATAAGCCGGCTGGCACCCCAGACAAACACTTCCGGATGGTGGGGGTTGATGCGTTTTAGTTCATTGACCAGATACCGGGTTTTGATATTGTAAAATGAATCACTGCTGTATCGATTATCAGTGCGTGTAAGTCTCGTGGGCGGATCGTTCCATTGCAATATGACATTCGGAATTTTTTCAATGCGATATCCTTTGTCAAGCCATCGCAGCCATAACTCGTAATCTTCAGGAAAATCACCCTGCAGGTAGCCACCTGCTTCTTCTTCCACTTTACGGCGCCACATGGCAGTGGGATTGATAAGGGGAGATTCAATGAAGCGTTTTAGCCGGATATCACTTGCTGTAAGCAGGCTGTTGTTCCAGGTGACATAGCGCTGCAAGCCGGCTGCCTGTTTATTGTTTCCTCCAAATTCAACCATTCCACCAATGGCTGCAGTTTCCGGATGCTTTTCCATGTATTCCACCTGCCAGTGGAATCGGTCCCGGAATGCAATATCATCGGCATCCATTCGGGCAATGTATTTGCCTTGTGCCCGGCTGCTGCCATGGACGGAAGCAAAGCTGACCCCCTGCCTGGATTCGCTGAGTAAGCGAAAACGGCCGTCTTTACATGCATATTGTCTGGCAATTTCCCTGCTGCCATCTGTTGAGTTGTTATCCACCATCAGACATTCAAAATCTGTAAAGCTCTGATTAATTAGGCTTTTAAGTGCTGCATCAAGGCTTTCGACGGCATTGTAAAATGGTAGTATTACAGACAAAACAGGCATGGAATAAAAATAGTGATTTTTTTTACCGGCTAAGATAAACAATGCCCTTATATGATGGTTTTTTAATTGTAATTGTAATTTTGAAAAGAAAAAATACTTAATATGGCAACGAGCAATATAGAATACCTCGGCAAACTGAGAACCAAAAACATTCATGAGCGTTCAGGCAGTATGCTGGTAACAGATGCGCCGGTGGATAATCATGGGAGAGGTGAGGCCTTTTCTCCAACGGATTTAATGTCCACTTCGCTGGCAAATTGTATTTTTACAATCATGGGAATTCGTGCAGAAGAGGCTGGTTTTTCTCTGATTGGGGCCACCGCAGATATGGAAAAAACCATGGCGGCCAATCCCAGACGGGTTGCTGAAATTAAAATTGATTTTGACTTCAGCATGCTGAAATTAACAGAAGAACAGAAAAATTTGCTGAGGGCGGTGCCTCCGGTAAGTCCTGTGGCACTCAGCCTCCATCCTGATGTAAAACAAAACATAAACCTAAAATTCTGATATGTCTGAAATTGTTTTAAATCCCGGAATTACTGGAAAACTGGCAAAAGTTGTAAGCAACGAGGAAACAGCAGCAGCCTATGGATCAGGCCTTGTTGACGTATTTGCCACCCCTGCGATGGTTGCCCTCATGGAAAACACCTGTCTGGAATCGGTGGAAGCCAAACTTCCCGACACGCACAGCACTGTGGGCATGAAAATTTCAGTGAGTCATGAGAAAGCCACACCCGTTGGCATGCAGGTTACCTGTGAGTCAGTACTGGTGGAAGTGGACAGGAAACGCCTTGTGTTTAAAGTGGAAGCCCACGATGAGGAAGGCATCATCGGCAGAGGAACACATGAACGCTTTGTTATTGACAAGGAGAAGTTCATGAATAAACTTACTGGCAAATAGTATATTCTTTAACATAATATTGCTATAACAGGTTATTGTTCAGAATTATGTTTTGGCGTTGCCTGGCTGGTATCTAAAACATAAAGAAAAATTTGCAGGAATTAATTTTTTGTCATGGTTAAAATAGCTTATAAATTTTAACTTTGTCTGGCTACTTTAAAAAATTAATTGTTAAACCTTAAATAAATGACTTTGTTATGGCAAAGAAAAATGTAATTATTATTGGAGCTGCCGGACGTGATTTCCACAACTTCAATACCTATTTCAGAGGAAATGAGGATTATAATGTTGTTGCATTTACAGCAGCTCAGATTCCTGACATTGATGGTAGGAAATACCCCGCGGAACTTGCAGGAGAACTTTATCCTGAAGGAATTCCCATCTATGCAGAAGAAGAACTTGAAAAACTTATAAAAGAGCTTGATGTAGACGATTGCGTATTTTCATACAGCGATGTGACTTATCAGCACGTGATGAACATGAGTGCAAAAGTAAATGCTGCCGGCGCCAACTTCATGCTCCTCGGTCCTGAAGATACCATGGTAAAAAGCAAAAAACCTGTTATTGCTGTTGTAGCAACCCGTACAGGTTGTGGCAAATCCCAGACCAGTCGTAAAGTGATTGAGCACCTGATGGACAAAGGCCTGAATGTTGTTGCTGTACGTCACCCCATGCCTTATGGCGATCTTAACGCTCAGAAAGTACAGCGTTATGCTGAAGTTTCCGATTTGGAAAAACACAAATGTACCATTGAAGAAATGGAAGAATACGAACCACATGTTGTACGTGGTAACGTAATTTATGCAGGTGTGGATTATGAAGCAATCCTTCGCGAAGCAGAAGAAGATCCCAAAGGATGCGATGTTGTATTGTGGGACGGCGGAAACAACGACTTCCCCTTTTATAACTCAGACCTTGTGATTACCGTTGCTGACCCGCATCGTCCCGGTCATGAAATGTCATACTATCCCGGTGAAGTAAACCTCCGTATGGCTGACGCAATCGTGATCAACAAAATGGATTCTGCTCCTCCAGCCGGAATTCAGGAAGTGCGTGACAACATCAAAATTGCCAATCCCAACGCTACTGTAATTGACGGTGCTTCACCCATTACAGTGGATGATCCTTCTATCATTAAGGGCAAAAGAGTACTGGTTGTTGAAGACGGTCCAACCCTCACACATGGTGAGATGAAAATCGGTGCCGGTACAGTTGCAGCTCAGAAATTTGGTTGTGCAGAATTGGTTGACCCACGTCCTTACACCGTTGGAAAACTTGCTGAAACCTTTGAAATTTATCCACACATTGGCACACTTCTGCCAGCCATGGGTTACAGTGAGCAGCAGTTGAAAGACCTGGAAACCACAATTAACAACACGGATTGCGACTCCGTTGTTATCGGTACTCCCATCGACCTGAACCGTATCATCGACATCAAAAAACCCAATACCCGCGTTTATTATGATCTGCAGGAAATTGGCGAACCCAACCTTGATGGCGTATTGAGCGAATTCATCGAAAAACACAACCTGAAAAAATAATCAGGAAAAACATCATATCAAAAAAGCCGTCTGCTGCTTAGCGGGCGGCTTTTTTAATGCGTTAAATTCTCTGTACAATCATCTTTTGTTTGTACTTACAAACATTTAAGTTAATCTTGTTTCTATATGCAAACATTTACATAAACATGAAACAAAAAAACACGATATTGTTACCAAAAGAAGAACGTCTGTTAGAAAATCTGGGTGAAAACATAAAGCTGGCCCGAAAACGACGAGGCATTACTACACAGCAACTGGCGGAACGTGCCGGAATTGGCAGAACAACGCTTTGGCATGTGGAAAAAGGAAGCGGGCATATTAGCATCGCAGTAATTTTACGTATTCTTTCTGTGTTGGGATTAACGGATGACCTCAAAAAGATTGCGTTGGATGATACCTTTGGGCGCAAATTGCAGGATGCCGGATTGCTGAACAAAAAACAAGCTAAAAAATGAAAAGAATATATGTTTATGCAGACTGGGCGGGTCTCAGCAAACCTTTTCTGATGGGAACACTAAACAGAGATGTCATCAAAGGTGAAGAGGTGTTTTCCTTTGCATACGATGATACCTGGTTAACTCAACAGGAATCTCGCTTCATTGACCCTGACCTGAAATATTTTCCGGGCAATCAATTTCTTCAATCAGAAAAACCAAATTTTGGGATGTTCCTGGACTCTGCTCCTGACAGATGGGGTAGATTACTCATAAAGCGTCGTAATGCACTTAAAAATAAGGAAAGAGTCAACCAAACTGTTTTTTTTCATGAGTCGGATTTTTTGCTTGCTGTCAGCGACCTGACCCGTATGGGTGCTCTAAGATTTAAAACGGAAAAAAACGGATCATTTTAAGCGCATTCAAGTCACCTGGATGTTCCTCCGGTAAACCGAATTCGTGAACTGGAACAGGCAAGCCTTAAAATAGAGCGTGATGATTTTGAGAAAGGATCAAGACAAGCTGAATGGCTGAATTTACTCCTGATGTCCGGGTCTTCACTTGGCGGAGCTCGCCCGAAATCCAATGTCAGGGATACAGATGGCACTTTATGGATCGCCAAGTTTCCCTCAAATAATGATGACAGAGACGCAGGTGCCTGGGAATATGTCGCAATTCAAATGGCCAGGGAATTGGGCATCGAGACTCCCAAAGTGAGAGCTGAGCGTTTCTCAGGCAATCACCATACCTTTCTCACCAGGCGTTTTGACAGAGATGGAGAGCAAAGGTTGCATTTTGCTTCGGCAATGACATTGCTGGGGTATAAAGACGGCGACAATCACAAACAGGGTGTTTCTTATCTCGAAATAATTGAAATTATAGAGCAATATGGTTGCAATCCACGGGATGATATCAGAGAACTCTGGAAACGAATTGTTTTGTCTGTAGCAATCTCAAATTCAGATGATCACTTAAGGAATCATGGTTTTCTTCTGACAAAAGACGGGTGGAAATTATCTCCTGTTTATGATATTAATCCCGAACCTATGGCCCGGGGATTGAGCCTGAATATTGATGAACAAAGCAACCGTTTGGATTACGAACTTTGTCTTGATGTAGCTCCCTGGTTTCGCTGGGAGAAAATTGAAGCCGAAAAATTTATTGAACATACCAAAGCTACAGTAGGTCACTGGCGCCATTATGCACAAAAGGCCGGAATCAGGAATTCAGATCAGGACATAACAGCTCCTGCTTTTGCCAGGTAATTACCCCACTGCCTTCTTCTGCTTTTTCCTGTCGTGTTCGTTAAGCATAATTTTACGGAAACGCAGCGATTTTGGCGTAACTTCAAGGTATTCATCCTTTCCGATATACTCCATGGATTCCTCCAGAGAATATTTTATCGCCGGAGCAATATTCAGCTTTTCATCAGCACCGGATGAACGCATATTGGAAAGCTTTTTGGTCTTGATGACATTTACCATGATGTCTTCATCACGGGTGTTCTCACCAATAACCTGACCGGCGTAAACCTCATCATTTGGCTCTACAAAAAAGCGACCGCGGTCCTGTAGCTTGTCCAGCGAATAGGCAATAACAGTGCCGGTTTCCATGGCGATGATCGATCCGTTGTGCCGTGTGTTAATCTCGCCTTTCCATGGTTCAAAGTCCTTAAACCGATGAGAGATTACAGCCTCTCCCTCAGTAGCAGTAAGCAGTGGATTTGTCAGGCCTATCAGGCCGCGGGATGGTATCTTGAATTCCAGGCGTGCACGTCCGTCTTTACTTTCAATATTCACAATATCACCCCTGCGTTTGGTCACCAGCTCAATTACTTTACCGGAAAGTTCATCGGTGACATCTACATACAAAAGTTCAACCGGTTCATTCTTGTATCCATCAACATCTTTGATCAGCACACGGGGCTGGCCGATCTGAAATTCATATCCTTCGCGGCGCATGGTTTCAACCAGAATGGAAAGGTGCAAAATACCCCGGCCATACACAGTAAGCCGATCCGGTGAATCAGTATCCTCAACACGCAGAGCCAGGTTTTTTTCGGTTTCCATGTACAGGCGGTCGCGGATGTGACGTGACGTAACGTATTTGCCTTCCTTGCCAAAAAACGGTGAATTGTTGATGGTAAACAACATGCTCATTGTGGGTTCATCCACTTTGATGGTCTGCAAAGCATCAGGTTCTTCAAAATCAGCAACCGTATCGCCAATATCAAAATCATCCAGACCCATAATGGCAACAATCTCTCCGGCACCGACTTCCGTTTTTACTTTTTCCTTGCCAAGGCCTTCAAACCGATACAACTCTTTCACAACAGATTTATGAATCACACCATTGCGCTGCACAACCGAAACCTTATCTCCCATTTTTATGCTGCCGCGATATACACGCCCCACAGCAATCCGGCCGGTATAGGAAGAATAATCAATGGAGGTAATGCGCAACTGCAAACTGCCGGGATTTGGTTTTGCCGGCGGAATGGTTTCCAGTATGGTGTCCAGCAGGAAGGAAACATCCTGCGTGGGTTCCCGCCAGTCCGGTCCCATCCAGCCTTCTTTGGATGAACCATAAACCACCGGATACTCCAACTGATCTTCATTGGCATCCAGGTTGAACATCAACTCAAACACATTTTCATTCACCTCCTCAGGCTTACAGTTTGGCTTGTCTACTTTGTTGATCACAAGAATGGGTTTCAGACCCAGATCCAGTGCTTTCTGCAGCACAAAACGCGTTTGCGGCATGGGTCCTTCAAAGGCATCCACCAGTACCAGTACACCATCGGCCATATTGAGTACACGTTCCACTTCGCCACCAAAATCCGAGTGACCAGGGGTGTCAATGATGTTGATTTTTGTGTCCTTATACCGGACAGATACATTTTTCGACAGAATGGTGATCCCCCGTTCCCGCTCCAGATCATTGGAATCGAGTATGAGATCTCCCATATCCTGATTTTCTCTGAACAATTTTACCTGATGCAACATGCGGTCCACCAGGGTAGTTTTCCCATGATCCACATGGGCAATAATCGCTATATTTCTGATTTCCATATAAATAAATTCTGTAAATTCCTCTGCCGAAAAATGCCGGCAAAAGGCGTGCAAAGGTAGGCATTAATCCCATTGAATTGGAGAAATATTATGATTATCTTTTGTTTTTTTAGGGCGTATCTCTTTTTGTTTTCAGAGGGCTTGCGGCATAACCTTCAGGGTCGCTACAATTCTTCACTGTATTGTTTTTTAAATTCAACGAACAAGTTAACAGAGAAGACCCCGAAGGTTATGCCGCAAGCCCTCTGAAAACAAAAAGAGCCGGGCTATCCGCTTGTATCTGTGAGCGCCGGAAAATGGCGCTCACAGGATACCGCTTCTATCCCTTACGCAAGCATCCGCCATGGCCTTTCTGAGGAAACTGCGGGCTTGTTTTATGCCTGTAACGGGAGTATCATCCTCAATTACAACATATATCATTGGAACATTTGTTCAGAATCATTTCCTTTGCAAAAAAGAACATGTTATGAATTCAGATTGTATGCTCTGCCAGTTGAAATCAATCAGCCGGCATATCAAAACAGTAAGTATCAGCGAGACTGATCGACTGGAAATTATTCGTGAGTTTCTGGCTTACCTCAGCAGTGTGGACAAAAACACTACCAATCCTGAGATGGCTGCGCAACTGAACCGTCTGATTGCTGCTCATCATCCGGAAAAAGAGATTTACCGCCGTGAAAAGGAAAAATTCAATCAGGCCATGCTGGATTTGTACGACACCTGGCATCACAAAGCCACACAATCTGACAATCCGCTGCACACAGCTATGAAATTAGCCATCGCCGGCAACATCATAGATTTTGGGCCGGATCATGAATTTAATGCGGAAGATGTAATCAACAGCGTATTGGAATCTGATCTGGCCGTAGATGACTCCAATGATATGTTTGACGATATCAGCAAAGCAAAAAACATCCTGTATCTGGCCGATAACGCCGGCGAAATTGTCATGGACAGGCTTTTTATTTCCCTTATAAGCCACCCGGGCCTGAAAGTGGCTGTGCGCGGAAAACCTGTGCTAAACGACGTGGTTATGGAAGATGCCAGATACGTGGGCATTGACAAGCTTGTTCCGGTCATCAACAATGGTACAGACATACCATCCACAGTACTGAAAAAATGCAGCCCGGAATTTATGGAAGCATACAACAAGGCAGATCTCATCATTTCCAAAGGGCAGGGCAATCTGGAAGGTCTCATCAGTGAAAGGGATAAAAACATTTACTTCCTGTTCACGGTAAAATGCGATGCCATCGCCAAACTGACAAGCACCCAAAAAGGCAACTTCGTTGTCATGCATGCGCACCGCCTGCCCGACTGTTCCAAAGAGCCCTGCCTGTAGCAAAGTCTGTCTTATCTTAAATTTAATCTGTTCCCCCTGTTTCTGTAAATAAAATTCAGGATTCCCTGTTTTAATATCCGGGCTTTTCTGTATATTTGAGCATCGAGGACAATGTTACTATGGGGAAAAAACCGTCAAAAATCCAGTTATACGCAGGCCTGTGGTTTCTTATTCTGGCCTTAATTCTTTACGGTCAGTCGGTAAACAACGGGTACAATATTGATGACAATTACGTTGTTGAGGAACACGAGCAGGTACAAAAAGGGATAAAGGGCATTCCTGAAATTTTTACCAGCCGCTACCATCAGGAAAGGGAGCAGTATTTCGGGTACCGGCCACTCACCATCGCAGTTTATGCCATAGAATATCAGATTTTTGGCAACAATCCCTCTGTTTTTCACCTGCTTAACGTTTTGTGGTATGCCGTGTTGCTCATTGTGCTTTTTCGCCTCCTTCAAATCCTGATGCCCGGGCATAATTCCTGGTTCTTTTTGATTCTGCTCAGCATTTTTGCAGCCCATCCCATCCATAGCGAGGTGGTTCTGAGTCTGAAAAACAGGGAAGAAATATTTTGTTTCCTGTTGTCAGCTCTGGCCTGGATATCCTTTGTGCGGTATTACGATATACGAAAATGGTGGCATCTGATATCAGGACTGGTATTGCTTGCACTGGCTTTTCTGGCCAAAGAAACCGCCGTAATTTTTGTGGCCATCATACCACTGAGCCTGTATTATTTCCGTATGGAGCATCAGAATCAGACAGCAAACAGACCACAGAATTACAAAGCAGGACACCATCAGCGGATTGGTATCGGTGTGTTACAGCTCATTTTTCTGACAGGTGTCCTCACAGAGCCGGAATTTCTCACCCGTTTTCTGGCTGAATCCCTGGTTACCATTTTGTTTTTGCTGCTGTTTTTGCTTGTCACATTATTTCTTATGCGCAAACAGCAAGGCCGCATCACAGTATCTGATTTCAAACATCCCTTAATCATTCTTGCTATTCTGGTTTTCATCACCGGTCTGGTTTTTCTTGCCATAGAAAAAGATATGACCCGTTGGCTGGTGGCCCTCTCATTGCTTCTGGCAGGTCTGCACGCTCAGTTTCCCGATCTGTCAGCACGGATAAAGGCCATAAAAATCAGTAAACCCATGCTTATTGCCGGTGGTATAGCAATTGTTTCCGGCATTGTTCTGCTGACTATCCATCTCATTCCTGAAATGAGTCTGCCGGAAAAAAATGCACCGGTTTACAACTGGCAAAATCCTTTGTTTGCAGACAAAAGCCCCGGCACAAGGATTGGTGTTGCCTTTTATTCCCTGGCCTGGTACCTGAAATTGCTCATTATTCCAGGCCCTTTACGTTTTTATTACGGTTATGCGATGGTTCCCGCAGCCGGGCTAAGCCATCCTGTGGTTATCATTTCACTTCTCATTCACACAGCATTGATATGGATGATGTTTCGGGGTATGAAACAGCGAAAAATCTGGTCGTTTGCCATTGCATTTTACCTGATCGGGATTGTACCTTTTTCCAACCTGTTTTTCCCCTTAACGGGCATCATTGCCGAAAGGTTGCTGTTTATTCCATCGCTGGGATTTGCAATGCTCATAACCTGGTTTATTTTCCGGATTGTAAACGAAAATCCGCAAACGAAAAGGCTATCGAAAAAACCACAAATCATTTTGCTGAGCCTTCTGATCGTGCTTCCCTTTTCCGTTATCACCATCAAGCGTAATGCGGAATGGGAAAGTCGCAAGGTGCTGTATCAGGCCGACATCAATAAGTTGGATAAATCAGCAAAAGCCAACAACCTGGTGGCAAACTACCTGATTGGTGAAGTGTATGCAGGCATGAAAGCCGGTGTACCCCTGCAGCGCATGGACAAAAAAATTCACACATCCATTGATTATTACCAGCGCGCCATTAAAGTGGACAGCACCTATGCCAATCCGCTTCACAACCTGGGCTACATCTACCTGATCATTGGCAGGGAATATGAGCGTGCTGAAGGTTATTTTTCCCGTTGTCTGCGAATTGACAGCACGGTAACCGAGGCCTGGCTAAACCGGGGTGTGGCTCGCTACCATCAGGAAAAGTACAAGCAGGCAAAAAGTGATTTACAGCGTTGTGTCCAATCAGGACTGGAAAAAGACATGGATAAGGCGTTTCATTACCTTGGCATGATTGCTGAGACCCGGGGTGACACAACAAAAGCCATTGCCATGTACGATTCCGTACTGACATACTCTCCGGAGCAACCCAAAAGTCTTGAAAAACTTCAAAACATTCACGCTGCAGGCGAATCGTATCAAAAAGCCCTGGAATACAATGGCCGGCTGCGCAAGACAGCCTCACCAAAAAACGATCAGGTGTGGGTAGACAAAGGCAATATACATCTGATGTCGGGAGATACAGTGCAGGCGGTTCAGGCATGGGAAAAAGCATTCAACATATTTCCCGGCAACTACAACATCGGCATGACACTGGCAGGCTATTACGAGGATAAAGGCATGAGTCGAAAAGCCAGTGCAATTCGGAAAAAGGCGGTTGAATTCCGGAGACGGCAGGGAAATCAGAAGGCAAATCGCTGACTTCCAACTAAAACACCAGCATCAGGAGAAAATACAGCAAAGGCAATGTCATCAAGCTCAGCACGGTGGATACAAATATGTTTTGTGTTGCCTGGAAATCGTTCAGGCCAAGTTCGCGGGCAATAACCGATACGATAATCATACAGGGCATACCTGCCTGAAGCACAATCACCACGATGGCATCGGTATCCATCCAGTGCAGGCCGGCAAACTGCAGAGCATAAAGCACGGCAGCCACAATGATCGGTCCCAGCAGCAACTTGTTCAGTGACAACAGGTATGACCGCAGGTTTTTGATCAAAGAAAACACCTTTACCTGTGCCAACACTGCTCCTACGTACACCATAGACAAATAAATGGTGGTATGCCCGACACCCGACAATGCCTGATTAAACAGGGGCGGCAGCTTGATTCCGGTAAAATAAAACAGGAAACCCAGAGCAAAAGCCAGTGTATTGAGGTTAAACAGGTGTTTCCAGGAGTGTTTTGTGGATTTATCGGCAGATTTGCTGAGCATGATGATGCCCCAGGTCCACATGAGGCTGTCCTGCCCCAACTGAAACAGGGTGGCATAAAGCAGGCCTTTTCCACCGGGGAAGAGAGCATCCATCAGGGGGAAACCCAGAAACACCACGTTGCCAAACATGGTGTGGGCTTTGTGCAGGGCTTCGTTTTGGCGGTCGAGTTTGAGAATTCTGGCGGACCCCCTGGATAAGATATTCAGTACCAATACGGCAAAAGCACCGGCAAAAAATATCACCACCCCGTTGATGAGAGTTTTACTGTCTGTTTCAAGCTTTGCTACGGTGGTAAACAAGAGAAGCGGCAGGGTGACTTTCATGATGACCCTTACCAGCGCTTTATTGATGTCTTTGTTGACGGCTTTCAGCACGTAAGCCATGTAGCCCACCAGTGTAATGAGACCCAGAACGAGAATTTGATTGGCGATAACGTTCATGGGGTAAAGGTAGAAATTCCAAATGACAAATTATAAATGACAAAAAAGCACCAAAAAATAAATTTTCAAATTGCAAACAGCAAAAGGGCCAAACTTTACGAAAGTTGGAGACTTTCGTAAAATTTAAATATCCCTGCAAGGACCGAAATTCGTCTTTTCCAAACAGATAAATTATTCTTTTGATTTTGAAATCCGGATAAAATAATGCAAGTTTAAACCGCGGAAATTTGTATATATCTATTGATAATCGTGGCAAAAAAATTTAAAATAAATACAGAATTGGATCTGTCAGAAAACCAAACTGGGATTATCGGACAAATGGAATGTATTATGTTACAATTTGTACTGGTAACCGGGAATTACATTTTGGAGACGTACGTGATGGGGAAATGATATTTACGGACATTGGACAGATTGCCAACAAATGTTGGTTAGAAATCCCGGAACATTTTGAATTTGCAGAATTGGATGAATTTCAAATCATGCCAAATCACATGCATGGTTTAATCAAAATTCAACATGACCAGAACAATGTAGAACCGTTGCATGTAGAACCGTTGCATGTAGAACCGTTGCATG
>JBKGYK010000066.1:0-19353 GCA_046546095.1 Bacteroidales bacterium | reverse complement strand
CCAGCTCAAGGGTATTTACCGTGAGGCTGAGGTTTTGCAGTTCATTGGTGGGGTCGTGGTCGGCATCATCGGGGCTGGTGGATATGTTGGGGAAAGGTATCATTGTTTAATGATTCTAATTGTCTCAATTTTAGATTCTCCGATTAATTGCAATATGTACATGCCTGGTTTAAGGTTTTGTGCTGAAATCTTTGTCGTAAATTCAGATACATCATCAGGTAAATTTATTTTATCTGATTTCAGTACATTTCCCTGCATATCAACAATATGTAATTGAATGTCTTTCCCAAAATCAGGACTAATTTCTAAGGTAAAACTGTTTTGGAATGGGTTGGGATAAATAAATAATATTTTACTGTCATAATTTAAATTGGTTTTATTGTATAAATCATTTCTGCCACCTGATTTTGATTTGGATGAAAGACAAGTTTGATTGAAAGCATGGAATTCACCGCCATTAGTTCTAAAGCCATGTTTTAATCTTACTTCATTTGCTGCGATAAAATTAACATTGCCATGTTGATTAACTATAACATCACCATTTTCAATTGCAGTTGTAACATTTTTTCCGGCAACTATTTTATCATCTGCAAAATAAGCATAAGGATGATTGGGAATATTAAATCCACGATTTTGAAAGTAAATAGTTGTGGGACATTTTTCATAAAGCTCAACATCATCAATAAAGAAGCCACCTTCACTACAATATAAGATCATATTTTTAAGATCAGTTTTACCCGATGGAACAGTAATTTCATAATAAACTTGTTCCCATTCACACTGTGTGTTGTCATTATTAAAATCTTTCCAAATAATCGCTGCATCTTCCCATTTTTGGTTATTTGAGCTAGTTGAATTCCAATGCAAACCCCATTTTGTAAAATGCACTTTGAGATTATTTTTCCCGGTATATATGAGGTGATCATCATCTGCAATGTTATCGCAGTAATACCTCTTTTGAATAGGTTTTATTTTTAATTTTAAAAGATATGTTTTGTTTTCAGTTAATTTTTGCTTTAATCCTACACGCACCCCTTCATTGTATTTTTCTTTTCCTTTACAATTAGTAATCTTATTATATCCTGCATATAAAAAGATAAATCTATTACTTGGTGCTGTGTTATCTAAGTTTACTTCACAAGTACTTTGATTAAATTCATCTGAGAGAAAACCATTATAGGTGTAATTATCACATTCAGTATGAAACCAATCTGGTGTATTCAGTTTATTTTTACAATCATTTGTTAAAAACCCAATATTTTTGCATGCCACATTCCAGTATTTAATATGCTTATCTATGGGTAATACTGAGCTTCCAGGATTCCAACAATTTGTGTAGTTACATTCAGGTTCATAATCATTATATCCATCTTCAAAAGAATAATTCGGTATAATGTTAATATTTTCCTGTGAGTAAGATAAACTGACTAAAAGTAATATTAATGATGGTAATAGTGCGGTTTTCATATCTTAATTTCATTTTGTATTTGTTCAAATCAAAAAAGAATTCCAGTAGCAATACCAATTAAGTATGAATTCTCATGAGAGAAAAGATCGTCATTAAATCTTGCCGTGAATAGTAGCAATAATTCATATTTTAATCGCTTATTTATGTTGGCTTCATAACCAAGAGAATAATGCAATGGAAAAACGTAAGTTGTTATTTTGGTTGCATTTTTGAGACCATATTTAGTATCCTCATAATACATATCATCGGATAAATTTATTTTCTTTTCATAGCGATAGTACTGTCCTGCAATTGCAATACCGACCCCAATTTTTGATTTTAATGTAATATTTTTGATTTCTTTTTTATAGCCCATATGTGCAGTTAAATTAAATTCAACTGATTTCATATGATAATTATTCTTATAAAGATTTGTATCAGTGGAAAGATTTGAATAATAAAGCTGATCATGTTTCCAGTTATAAAAAGTTGCTCCCAATCCTGATTGTAAATAAAAATTATTGTGGATATTTAATCTTGCATTAAGATTAAAACCATATTGATATTTATTGATTGGATAAAGCGTATAATTATTAGATTCTGCGGTGTACCATCCTGGATATTGAGATAAGTTGTATGTATTATAAACGTTTATCCCAAGATTAAACAGTTTTGTACTATCATTTTCATTCTGGGATTTACCAGATATGTGGATAATTATTAAAAGGGCTATTAATAAATATTTTTTCATGGTATCATTTTTTATTTGTTTTCCAATTGGTTAATACGCTCTTCAAGCTTGATGATATAGAGTGTTAGCTCTTCAATTTTTTGCATCATTTTCTGGTTCATTTCTTTTAGTTTTAGACCATTTTTTTCAATTAATTCTCCTTTCTGTATATCAGGAAGATGTTTATTGATCTCAATAAAGCGTTTAAGCGAATCCATTGGCATTAGTTCATATTCCTCATCAAAAACAAAATCACACCAGTCAGGATTGGTTGCAATAAGCTCATCAGCAAAAACATTTTTACATACATTTAAATTTCCTTTTATTCTGTTATTCCCTGATACATCAAGCTTATACTGCGGAGTTGAAGTTCCTATCCCCACATTCCCCTCTTTCACCGTCATCACCGTGCCATCGAATTTTGTTGCTATTTCAACTCCTTTATTTCCCTGTATGTGGAGGCCATCCAAGCCGTTTTCGTTGGTGTAATTGATGCGGTGGTTTTGGTCGCCGCTGCCTCTGAACAGAATTTGGTTGTCATTCATGGCGAGCTTGCCGCCGGTGATGCTGATGTTGTTGCTTTGTTCCAGTTCTAATTTTACTTCATTCGTTAGCAGACTGAGGCTGCCATCCTCCTGGTTGTAAATGCTTGCGTTCTTGTTGTGCATTTTTACCAGCAATCCATCATTTTCGGTACTTCCTGTTTTGTGATTGGTGAGCTGGAGCTTTGCTATGGATTTTGTTCGCATCCTGTTTATGGCGAGGTCTTTGTCATCAGTGTCAGCTCCTCTTGATGAAATATCAACGTTTCCCTCATCTGCAGTGGGAACATCCGGTAAAACAACAGGTGAGTGTAAGTGCAGGAGGGAAGCCGGTGCATCCAAACCTATTCCCACATACCCATCCTGATAATACAGCTCATCATCCTGGGTTTTGGTCCAGTAATTTAAGTCGCCAAGCTGTATGCTGCCACCGTTTTCCAGCTCAAGGGTATTTACCGTGAGGCTGAGGTTTTGCAGTTCATTGGTGGGGTCTGAATCCGCATCATCGGGGCTGGTGATGTAACCGGCATCGTTTGTGAAGGTGGAGATGGGGGGAGCTGTGCCTGTCAGACTGCTCCAGTTGCCGTCAAACAGCAGGTTGCTGTTGTCAGACAAATCGCTGATGTCTGCGGGGATGGCAGGCGGGTCAATCAGATTGTCGTAGTGCACCTGCGCTTGTCCCGGAGTTTGCAGCATGCTTTTGGTATAATAGTTTGCTGAATCACTTATCCACACCGGATCGGTTTCGCTTGTCAGGTAGCCGGCGCTGGCGTGGTTTCCCCAACTGTATGCTGTGTTCCAGTTGGTGCTGTCAAATACCGGAGTGTCTGATAAATCGGTGTAGCTGCCGCTGGTAGCCACGCTGGCAAAAGCCGGTTTGTTGGTGATGTCGATCCAGTCGGGAACCCAGCTTACCGGCCGGTACAGCCCGGCGTGATCCCCCCAACTGAAAGCCGTGTTCCAGTTGGCAATGGGCAGGCTGCGGGTGCTTAAGTCGCCGTTTGCATCCATCATAACAGCGGTTGTACGCAGCTCCGACGGCAGATTTTCAAAACGAATGTTGCCGTTCACATGCAGCGGGCGAAGAGGCGTGGAGGTCCCTATGCCGAAATAACCGTCTTTGGTCAGGCGCATGCGTTCAATGCCGTTAGAAATGAATTGCACGTCGCAGGTATTGTCGGTGGTGCCAAATTTTGCTTTTTCACAACCTCCGGCTGTGAAATTGTTGCCTCCGGTGTCCCATTGTGCCTGTGCCGTAATGTTTACACCAAATAATAGCATAAGGATAAGTAATGCTTTAAGGGTGGTTTTTCTTGTGTTGTGTTCATAATGGTTTTTTAATTATTTGTCTCTGGAATAAAGCAAGTATAGTAAAAATTTCCGAAACAACAAAAAACGCCAATAAAAAATACTAATTTAGAATGACAAGCAACGGTATGGTGCTAATAAAATACAATGTGAGCTATAATTTGTAAATAAGTTTAATATTGTGGTTCTACTGCACGTTCCGTGGAATTTTTCACCAATACAATTTCCCAACACAAGAGCCGGGTTGCGGGGATATGAAAATAATACCGAAAATCAGGTATTTGAATGATTGGGATTTTTTCAGGCAGGATTTATTGCTAAATTTGCTTCCAGGAAATGAAATGCCAACTTATGCTAAGGGCTATAAAAAGAAAATACGGAGAAAGGCAGTTGAAAAAACTGCAAAAAAAGCGGCATCATAAGCCGGTGGCCATCAGTTGGAAGGATGTAAAGCATCTTGGGATTTTATATCACTGCCAGTCGGAAAAAGACCTTGAAGAGATTAAACGTTTTGTCGACTCCCTGCCGGATGGCATGACTGTCAGAACACTTGGTTATTCCGACATCAAAGAACCCGAAGATTATCAGATCCAGCCTGAGCCTTATCGCTTCTTTAGCAGGGCGGATTTAAACTGGTATGGGAAACCTGTCTCTGATGGTGTACGTAAATTTATCCAAACCCCGTTTGACTTGCTGATCAATCTGAGTCCGGATGTTGTCATTCCCCTGGATTATGTGTTGGTACAATCACATGCGAGGCTTATTGCCGGCGTAAAGACCGAAAACCAGCAACACGATATCATGATTGATACTGCTTCGGCTGCTTCAAAATCCTATATACTGGAGCAGATTGTTTATTACATGAAAATGATAAAACCCAGATAACTATGGCACAAAACAGAGAATACCGAGGTACCGGTGTTGCATTGGTAACACCTTTTCGTGAAGATAAATCCGTGGATTTCCCTGCAGTAAAAAAACTGGTGGAACATCTTACCAAAGGGGGCGTGGATTTTCTGGTGGCAATGGGTACCACCGCTGAAGCGGTAACCTTGTCACCTGAAGAAAAAACAGCGGTTGTGAATTATATCGCTGAAATCAATGAAGGCAAACTTCCCATTGTACTTGGTATGGGCGGCAACAATACAGAAGCCCTGACAAAACAGATCGCAGAAGCGGATCTCGACAATATAGATGCCCTGCTTTCTGTGGTGCCGTATTACAACAAGCCCTCCCAGGAAGGCATATATCAGCATTTCAAGCGTGTGTCCGAATCCACCGGCAAGGATATCATTCTGTATAATGTTCCCGGACGTACCGGCGCTGATATGGCAGCAGAAACCACAGTGCGCCTGGCCGAAGATTTTGATAACATTGTAGCGGTCAAGGAAGCCAGCGGCAACTTTGACAAAGCCATGGACATCATCAAAAACAAACCGGTGGATTTTAACGTACTGAGCGGCGAAGATGCCATAACTCTTCCCCTGATAGCTTCCGGCATGGACGGTGTGATTTCTGTGGTTGCCAATGCTTTTCCTTATGAATGGTCGGAAATGGTGGATGCTACACGCCATGGCAACCTGAATGAAGCCCGCCTGTTCCATTACCTGCTGCTGAGTGTCACACGGCTGATGTTTAAAGAAGGCAATCCGGTGGGAGTAAAGGCCGCCCTTGAACAACTCGGCATTCTTGAAAACCATCTGCGCCTGCCTCTGGTCCCTGCCAGTAAAGAACTGTACAAAGCCATTGGTGCGGATATTGCCAAAATTCAACTTGCACGGTAAATTCTTATGGAAAAGCCGGATTTTAAACAGCTTAGCCGCAGAGCCAAAAATGCCCATAACATGATCCGTGTACCGGCCTGGGTGTATGGTGGTATTTTGATTGTTTATGGCGGGATTTATTCGCTGGTTTATCTATTGCTGCGCTTTTTCAATAAAATATGGATTCCTGTGGCGGAGGATGATCTGTTTGTTACCGAAATCATGCAGGAACAAATGCGTATTTTTCAATTTTCCCCTTTACTTTTCCTGCTGGGAATTGCCTTGTTGCTTGTTGGTTTCCTTTACTACAAGTGGTTTGACAAACTCAAACAGATTCTCTGGATTATGTTTGGAGCTGTCGTTTTTATTCTGATATTCGTTGGCTTCAATGTCTGGGATATGATAGATACAATCATGATGGTTTTTGCAGAAGAAGAACCGGAATTTTCTGAACCCGCCATGATGTTCATCCGTATTGTAAGTATCATAGGTTTGTTGGTTATAACAGGCTTTCTTTCCGTACCGTTCATCACCGGACTGGTAGGAGAGAAGCGTCTCAGGAAAATGCAGGATGATTCCGAATAAGTATACAGGCATTTCCATGCTTTTGCTATTTTTGCAGCATGATGCATTCAAACGATACCATATGTGCCCTTTCTACCGCCAGCGCTGAAGCAGCCATTGCCGTAATCCGTCTTAGCGGTGACAGAGCTTTTGAATTGATTCAGCAGGTTTTTCGTCCGGCCAGTGTTAAACGTTTTGCCAAAGCTGAGGCTTACCGGTTGTATTACGGCAGTTTTGTGGATGGGGATGAATTGATTGATCAGGTATTGGTTTCAGTGTTTAAAGCGCCGCATTCCTATACCGGTGAAGATATGCTGGAAATCAGTTGTCACGGCTCCCTGTACATTCAGCAACGCATACTGGATGCATTACTCATGCATGGTGCACGAATGGCCGAACCGGGTGAATTCACACAACGGGCGTTTCTCAATGGCAAGATGGAGCTTTCCCAGGCCGAGGCTGTTGCAGATTTGATTGCCTCTGATAGCAAAGCCAGTCATCAACTGGCCATAAGACAAATGAAAGAAGGCTATGGAAAGGAAATTGAACATCTGCGTGAACGTTTGCTCAAGCTGGTATCTCTGATGGAACTGGAGTTGGATTTTTCGGAAGAAGATGTGGAATTTGCTGACCGTTCTGAACTACTCGGCTTGCTTGCTGATGTGCAATCCCGTATCAATAAGCTGCTGGAGAGTTTTCGCTTTGGAAACGTCATCAAACACGGCATGCCGGTAGTGATTGCCGGAAAACCCAACGTGGGGAAATCCACGCTTTTGAATGCTTTGCTGAAAGAAGACAGAGCCATCGTATCGGACATCCCGGGAACTACCCGCGACAGCCTTGAGGATGATATGGTGCTGGATGGCATACGCTTTCGTTTTATTGATACGGCCGGCCTTCGGGATACTGCCGATGAAATTGAAACCAAAGGCATACAACGCGCCTGGGCTAAGCTGGAAAAAGCAGGACTTGTGTTGTTGATGGCCGAAACTCAGAACCCGAAGGAGGAAATCCTGGGCTTGTTGCAGGAAGTGCAGGAGCGGACAAAAGACAGTGGTGCAGATGTTTTCCTGTTGCTTAACAAAGCTGATCAGCATGAAGCCGAAGATGTTGCGTTTGATGTTCCGGTATTTGGTTTGTCGGCCAAAACCGGGCAGGGCATTGAGCAGTTGACATCGGCAATGGTGAAACAGGTTAAAGCCATGCGTTCGGCTTCGGATGTGGTGGTGTCCAACGCCCGGCACGCAGCAGCATTGCAGCAGGCACAGGAAGCTGCTGAAAGGGCAGAGGAGGCCATGAAAAATGGCATACCGGGTGATTTGGTATCCCAGGATATACGGGAAGTGTTGCATCATCTTGGCGAAATAACCGGTCAGATTACCACCGATGAAGTACTCGGCAGCATTTTTAAGGATTTTTGTATTGGAAAGTAAGCTGCCTGCTTATCAGACCCGCCAGCCCGGCATATCAATGCTGTAGATGCTCCAGCCTCCGTATTTTGAAGGCCTGAGTTTGAATTTTGCTTTTCCCTGATGCGTTTCGCTGACTTTCCCCTCATCAAGCCATGCCTTATAGCACACATCCATAATTGCCAGGGCATCATCCTCTTTCTCATTAATTTTTATATCGCTTATTTCTTCTTTCAGAATCTCAAAGGAATCGTATGCTTTCAAAAAGCTGTTGATGCGCTTTTCAATTTCCTTTTTCGGGATTGGCTTTCCTCCGGCATCCAGGTAATCATCCGTGTCAATGTACACGAGGTCGTAACTTTCCAGATATTCATCGTATACCCGGCCCATTGTCATGAGAAAGAAATTCTCGATGGCAGCTTCAATATCAAGGGTGGCATTTGGGTGAAAATCTTCGTAAATAAAACAGCTCCAGGTTCCCGGCAGATCCATGTCGTCAACTTCTTCCTGAAAAAGCTCTTCGGTAATAAAGCGGTATATCTCCCTGTCATCAGCATCTGAAAATACGTCAAGTGAAATAAAACCTTCAGCCATGATGTTGTATAGCCGTTCAAGTTCGCCGGACAATTCTTTGTCGGACAGCTTGGATGCTGCTTTAAATGATGGCTCTCCCAGCTTCTTGTAAACAGTGATCTGTTTTGCATTTTCAAACTGCTCTTCGAATTTTTCGATATAATTGAGCCATTCACTTTCAACATCCGGTGGGAGTTGAGAACTTCCTCCAAATTTAGCTCCGTATTTCTTTTCAAGCTCTTGTCGTTTCAGACCGTTATCAATGCGACGATCCATGTCTTTGTCTGATTGTTTTTTCATGATATGTTGGTTTTTGGATTTATAAAGATAGCAAAAATGAAAAAAGCTGCAAAACGCATGCACAAAAAATTCATGTGTCACTTATTGCCTGTACAGGAAATAAACCAGGCTCAAGTGTGATGCTATGCAAAAAAGTGTGGAGGCGTTTTGCTTAAGGCAGGAGGTGAAATCATCTTCTTTAGACAGATTTTAAGTTAGCGGATTCTATCAAATAACATAGGAAAAAAGTAGGCTAAGCACCAGAAATGTGTTACATTAGCGGCTCCGGAAATCACAGTACGAAATCCGGGGTAAAGTTAAGATTATTAATGTGTAACAAATATCCGAACAGACATGAGTAAAAACAAGAAATTCATGACTTGTGACGGAAACATGGCAGCTTCTCACGTAGCTTACATGTTTAGCGAAGTCGCATGTATTTATCCGATTACCCCCTCATCAAACATGGCAGAATATGTTGATGAATGGGCAGCCAGCGGAAAGAAAAACATTTTTGGACAGACTGTTCAGGTTGAAGAAATGCAATCTGAAGCCGGTGCTGCAGGTGCTGTACACGGTGCGCTGCAAGGTGGTTCACTGACATCCACGTTTACAGCTTCACAGGGTCTGTTGCTGATGATACCAAATATGTACAAAATCAGCGGAGAGTTGCTTCCGGGCGTATTCCACGTCTCAGCAAGAAGCCTCGCAGCGCAGGCATTGTCCATTTTTGGTGACCACAGTGATGTGATGAACTGCCGTATGACAGGTTTTGGTATGCTTGCCACTGGTGGTGTACAGGAAATTATGGACCTTGCGCCCATTGCTCACCTTGTATCCATCAAAACACGTGTACCTTTCCTGCATTTCTTTGATGGCTTCCGTACCTCACATGAAATCCAGAAAGTTGAGTATTTCGAAACCGAAGAAATGGCAAAACTGCTCGACTTTGACAGTGTGCAGAAATTCAGAGACAACACCCTGAATCCTGAGCGCCCGGTTACTCGTGGTACAGCACAGAATCCTGATGTGTATTTCCAGGCTAGAGAAGCTTCCAATAAGTTTTATGAAGGCATTCCTGACCTTGTTGAAGAATACATGCAGAAAATTACTGTAATGACAGGCCGTGAATACCATCCTTTCAATTATTATGGTGCTCCCGATGCCGAACATGTAGTGATTGCAATGGGTACGGTTACCGATACCCTGCGTGAAGTTGTGGATTCCATGACAGCCAATGGTGAAAAAGTCGGTATGCTTGCCGTACACCTGTATCGTCCGTTCTCTGCCAAACACTTCCTGAAATCCATGCCTGATACGGTTAAACGTATTGCCGTACTGGACCGCACAAAAGAGCCGGGCGCCAATGGTGAGCCCCTCTATCTCGATGTAAGGGATGTGTATTACGGTAAAGAAAATGCTCCGGAAATCGTCGGTGGTCGCTATGGCCTGTCTTCAAAAGACACTACCCCGGCAATGATGGTTGGTGTGTATGATAACCTGAAGCAAAACGAAGCCAAAAACGGTTTTACTGTCGGTATCGAGGATGATGTGACTTTCCTGTCACTTCCTAAAAAAGACGAAATCTCTGTTGTACCCGAAGGTACTTACGAAGCCAAATTTTTTGGTCTGGGTTCTGATGGTACTGTCGGTGCCAACAAAAACAGTATCAAAATTATCGGTGAATCTACCGACAAATTCTGTCAGGCATATTTCTCCTATGATTCAAAGAAATCCGGTGGTTTTACCGCTTCTCACCTGCGTTTTGGCGACAAGCCAATCCGTGCACCCTATCTGGTAACCAAACCTGATTTTGTGGCATGTCACGTTCCTGCATACATCGATAAATATGATATGCTCCGTGGTATTAAGGATGGCGGAATCTTCCTGCTTAATTCCATCTGGGATGAGGAAGAAACCAAAAAGCGCCTGCCGGACAATATCAAGAAAATTCTGGCCGAAAAGAACATCAGGTTCTTTATGATCAACGCTACCGAAATTGCTGAAGAAATTGGTCTTGGTAACCGCATCAATACCATCATGCAGTCGGCTTTCTTTAAAATTTCAGAAGTTATCCCTTACGATCTGGCTGTTGATGAAATGAAGAAGATGATTGTCAAATCCTTTGGTAAAAAAGGTGAAGACATTGTCAATATGAACAACAAAGCAGTTGACCGTGGTGGTGATGTTATTTCTGTAGATGTTCCTGCTGAGTGGAAAGACATCAAAGACGGAGAATTCCACATTCCGCATCATCCCGACGCTACAGAATTTGTAAAAACCGTTGCTGATGTAATGAATGCTCAGCTAGGTGATGACCTCCCGGTTTCTGTATTTAATGATCGTGAAGACGGAACTTTCCCGGCAGGTACTACCAAATATGAAAAACGTGGTATCGCCGTCAATGTTCCTGAATGGATTGAAGATAACTGTATTCAGTGTAACCAGTGTGCTTACGTATGTCCTCACGCTGCCATCAGGCCCTTCCTGCTTACAGAAGAAGAGCTTGAGAATGCCCCCGAAGGCACACGTTCTATCAAAGGACTGGGCAAAACCAAAGAATACAATTTTGTTATGCAGGTTACACCGCTGGATTGTACAGGTTGTGGTAACTGTGCTGATATCTGTCCGGCCAAAGAAAAAGCGCTGGTAATGAAGCCTCTGGAAACTCAGATGGAAGAGGTTGAGCGATTCAAATACATGGATGAGACTGTAGGCTACAAAGACACCATCCTGCCAAAAGAAAAGACTGTGAAAAATTCACAGTTTGCTCAGCCATTATTCGAATTCTCCGGTGCATGTGCAGGTTGTGGTGAAACTCCATACATCAAAGCCATCACACAGCTCTTTGGTGAGCGTATGATTGTGGCCAATGCTACAGGTTGTTCTTCCATTTACGGCGGTTCGGCTCCAAGTACACCTTATACCACCAACTACAAATCAGGTAAAGGTGTGGCATGGGCCAACTCTCTCTTTGAAGACAATGCAGAATACGGCTTTGGTATCGCTACCGGTATCGATAAAGTCCGTGAACGCATTCAGCTCTGGATTGAAGAAGCTGACTGGGATGCTGAGACCAAAGAACTGGGACAGGCATGGATTGACAATATGAATGATGCCGCCGGTTCAGAAGAAGCCAGCGAGAAACTTCTTGCCAAATTGGAAGGCATGAATGATGAAATCGCAAAAAATATCATAGCCAATAAAGATTATCTTGTGAAAAAATCCATATGGATTGTCGGTGGTGACGGATGGGCATACGATATTGGCTTCGGAGGTGTTGATCATGTGATTGCCAGTGGCAAAGACGTGAACATCCTTGTACTGGATACCGAAGTTTATTCTAACACTGGCGGTCAGGCTTCCAAAGCTACACCTGTAGGCGCAGTTGCTAAATTTGCTGCCAGCGGTATGAAAGTCCGTAAAAAAGACCTTGGTGCAATGGCGATGACTTACGGAACTGTATATGTTGCTCAGGTTTCTATGGGTGCCAGCCAGAATCAGTTCTTCAAAGCCATGAAAGAAGCTGAGGCTTTTCCCGGACCATCTGTGATTATTGCATATTCTCCATGTATTAACCATGGCTTACGCAAGGGTATGGGCAAATCTCAGTGGGAAGAAGGCGAAGCTGTTAAATCAGGATACTGGCACAACTACCGCTACAATCCCAAACTCGAGGAAGAAGGCAAAAACCCATTCCAACTCGACAGCAAAGAGCCCGACTGGGATAAATTCCAGGATTTTATCAACTCAGAGGTACGCTACCTCTCATTGACCAAAACATTCCCGGAAGAAGCTGAAAGACTCTTCAAAATCGCTGAGGAAGATGCCAAATGGCGTTACAATTATTACAAACGCCTGGCAGATCAGAAATAATTTTCACAATCTCATAAAAAAGCCGTTTGCATTGAGCAAGCGGCTTTTTTTTATGCCTTCATCCATCGAAATCCATATGGCCTGAAGGATTGTAAAAAAAATCCCCTATATTTATCCTCAGAATATTATTGTAACCAAAACAAATCATTATGAGCGCAAAACGTCAAAACGGCCTTGGTATAGCAGGATTTATCCTGGCTTTAATCGGAGCAGTTATGTTCTGGACCCCTGTTGTTGGAATTCTTTTCCTGGGTTTGGGTTTTCTCTTTAGTCTTATCAGCCTTATCGTGGGTATTGCATCAGGCAGACAAATTGGTTTCAGTATTGCCGGCTTGCTTATTTCTCTTGTTTTCCTTGCCCTGGCAGGTGGAATCACATATTCCTTATTTTCTCTGGGATTTTAAATAAACAGGAAAAATAATTCAGCCAGTCTTTCTGAATTGACAGACACTATCTGCTTGCCACCATTTTCAGCTCCCTGATTATGGTTTTTGAACGACCTCTGTATCTGATTTTTTCCCTGCCTTTGAGTGAGCTGAGATGTTTTTTTACTTTTTCAATCATTTGATTTATTTCTTCGGGCTCTTTTTCTGCAATCACTTGTTCCAATATAGCACGGTTGGTATGGGATGAATTATTTCTGTAATATAAATAATCTTTCATGAGTTGCTTGTCTGTTTTACCTGTGAGTTCACGTATATTGTATCCGAGTTTCAAAAGGGGGATGCTATCCAGTAAATCATGAATTTCAGTAAGCGTGGCTTTTGTTTTTACAGAATCTGAAAGCATTTTTTTACTATTTACTTTCTGTACCCTGCTATTGTTGAGATTATAGGCATAGGTCCGGCAATATTTTTCCTGCAATTTTTTGATTTCCTGCTTCTTTTCATCTGTTCCGGCATTTTTCAGGTACATATCCCATTCTGTGACCGGACAAACCCGGTACAGCACAGAGTCCTTTTCCCAGGAAACTTCAGTATCCCAGCTACTGCGGTGGTTTCCTATGATCTGGGCGAGGTCGTTGAAAGAAGCTATCTTATAAAGGCTTTGATCATTAGGCTGATAAATGAAAAGATCGGTTTTTTCCATCACATGCTTTGCCTGTCCTCCGTCAGGAAAACGGGAAATGCCTGTGGCAGGGTACCATGCTGAGCGGGAAATAAAGAATGTAAGCCTGCTGCTGTCTTCATCCCAGCTGTTGTTGTGGTGTACCTTGTACCTGATGTACAATTGCTCAGAGTGACATCCCTGTAAGAAAAAGACAGATGATAGGATGACAAGTATTTTGATCAGCATTTTAAAACTCATGCTACTTTTGTTTTAACTATGGAGAATAATACACAAGCAAAGAACATATTCAGGCCTCAACAAAAGAATCAGATTGTTTATTGCCGGTAAAATTCGAGATCAGCCTGAAAGCCGTCGTTGTAAAACTGAGTTACATGCAAATAATCATCCTCAAGTTCATGTATCTGAAACAATGACCGGCTGTTGTATTTGTCATATCCGATGAGGTAATTTTCCGGCGCTTTGTCGTAATAGACTTTGAGTTGACCCCCGACAACTTCCCAGTTCATTTCTTCATGACTACCATCCAAACTGGTGTACCCTTCATTGTCTTCCTCAAAGAAATATTCGGGAATATTCTGTTCCTGATTGCCATTATCATCATAAGCAATCCAATGCCCCAGCAGTTTTTCCTCTTTGGCCAGGTCTTCATCGTTTTTGCCACAGGAAAGCATGAAAATCAGCGCAGCGAGCAGAAGGAATATGACAGATCGTTTATTCATAAAAATGCATTTCTTTGATGTAAATATATACATTTTCCGGCATAAAGCGGGAAATATTTTTCCCATTAGCTATGGATTTACGTATAAATGAAGAAGATATCTCCATCTGAGGAGCATCAAACAGCTTGATGATGCCATGACTGACGGCATCTTGCCAGCGCCCGGGTACGTCAGCTCCGGGTCTGTTATACACATAAATCCGGTAGTCCTCAAGGATCTTTTCAAAATTGTACCATTTGTGTAAATCATACAAATTATCACCCCCCATAATAAGAACAAATTCTCTTGACGGGTGCTTCTCCCGAAGGTGTGTGAGGGTGTGAATGGTATAATTGGGTTTTGGCAGGCTGAATTCAACATCACTGGCCTGCATATTGTAATCATCACCAATGGCAAGACGTACCAGGTGCAACCTGTCCCGGTCCTCAAGCATACTGCTTTTGGTTTTAAACGGACTCTGGGGTGTGATGATAAACCAGATCTCATCGAGATCGGTAAATTCATGCATGTAATTGGCAATCATCATATGGCCATGATGCACCGGATTAAAAGTCCCAAAAAACAAGCCGGTTTTCATATTGCTATTGATTTAAAAATTTTTGCACTTCATTCAGACATTTTTCCCGTGCCCGTTCAAGATCATCGTTGACAATGATCAGGTCAAATTTGTCTGAAAAACTCAATTCATATTCTGCTTTTTCAAGTCTTTTGGCAATATCTTTTTCTGAATCCGACTGGCGTTTTCGCAAGCGTTCGGCCAGTGTAGCAGGAGAGGGGGGCTTAATGAAAACCGCAAGAGCCTGTTCGCCATATTCCTTCTTGATGTTGAGTCCGCCAATTACATCCACATCAAAAATGACATGATTTCCTTCTGTTAACTCGTCGTTTACAGCGGATTTCAGTGTTCCGTAATACTGCCCTGCGTACACTTCCTCCCATTCAACAAATGCATTTTCAGCAATTTTCCGTTTAAATGCCTCTGTGCTGAGAAAATGGTAATCCACACCATCCGTTTCGCCTGCCCGGGGCGGACGATTTGTGGCAGAAACCGAGAATTTCAGTTTGTCAACTTTATCCAGCAAGTGCTTTACTATTGATGTTTTTCCTGCCCCGGAAGGTGCTGATAATATGATGAGTTTAGCTTGCATAGATCAGAGAATATTTAAAATCTGTTCTTTGATTTTTTCCAGTTCTTCTTTCATAATCATCACAATGCGCTGTATGTCCGGATCATTGGCTTTGGAGCCCAATGTGTTGATTTCTCTGCCCATTTCCTGTGTGATAAAACCCAGTTTTTTACCGACAGGCCCTTCCTTCCCAAGCGTTTCAAGAAAGTAATTGCAATGATTTTTCAGGCGCACTTTTTCTTCATTGATATCAAATTTTTCAAGATAGTAAACAAGCTCCTGCTCAAACCTTCCTTCATCGATTTCAATTTTATCCTTGATTTTTTCCAGATTGGCTTTCAGCCGGGTACGTGTGTTTTCTACCCTGCTTTCCTCAAAGGGGGCAACACAATCCATCAGTGAAGCTATCTTCATTGTGGCAGCTTTGACATCTTCCTTCAGGGACTTTCCTTCATCTTTGCGGTAGGCAATAACCTGTTGCAGTGCTTCTTCTGTTTTGCTCAGAATCAAATCCCATTCTTCATCAGCAATCTCCTCCCGTTCCTGTTTCATGATATCGGGCATGTTGCTGATGACTTGCATTACATTGTCATCCATGGGGATATTATACTGATCGCGCAAGAGCTTCAACTGCTCATAATAAGAAACAAACAGCTCTTTGTTGATTTCCGTGGAGTTAGCCCCCGGCATCATATCTACATATATGTTGTATTCAACTTTTCCACGCATCAGCTTTTTGTGAATGAGCTCGCGGATGGCCAGTTCTTTTTCTTTGTACACAGAGGGCATCCTTGTGCTGATGTCCAGATATTTGGAATTCAGACTTTTGATTTCAATGTGAATTGTTTTTTCGGCGTATGCAAAGCTTAGCTTGTGATAGCCTGTCATTGATTGTGTCATAGATTTCTTGCAAATTTTTACAAAGGTAGGAAAAATCTATGAAACGGAACAGTACAACAGTAAGTGCTGAAACTACTTATACCCGAAGGCTGACAACAGTAATACCATCACCACCCTGCCTGATGTCTTCGTCTTCAAAGCGTTCAACCTCCTGTTGCCTCGACAGGTAATCACGGATGGCACTGCGCAGAATGCCACCACCTTTGCCATGAAGGATTTTAACTTGTCTGGCACCTGCCACAACGGCATTGTCGATAAAGTCAATCAACAGACTCATGGCTTCATCCACACGTTTGCCGCGCAGGTCAATATCATGCTGAAAATCACTCATGCGATTCAGGTATGAGCTGCCCCCTGAAAGTTTTGACCTGCCCTGTTTCTTCTGATTCTCTGCCAGCTTTACCTTGTGCTTTTCAATGCTTGTCATCATGTTGCCAAGACTGACAACATAGTTTTTTTCTCCAATATCAATCACTTCTCCGATTTGATCGAGATGCTTGATGTAAACAAGGCTTCCCGGCCGTATCTCTTTTTTAATGACCGGGCCTCTTGTTTGATCTTTTGGTTTTGCTTTTTGTTGTGAGGCCTGCTCCAGACTGTTTTTGAAATTTCTTATCTCTGCTGAGTTGTGGCTGCGTTCAGGTTCCTGTTTAAGCTTTTGCTGTGTTTTTTGCAAAGCTGCACGCACAGCCTTTGTTTTCTCTTTTTCTGCCTGGGCCTGCCTGATTTCACGAATGGTTTTTTCTATTTGCCTGTTGGCTGATTTAATGATGCGGTCGGCTTCAGCACGGGCCTGGTCAATCAGTTTTTTTTCATTTCGTTCAAATCCCTGCCAGGCTATTTTGTGCCGGTTTAATTCTGCCTGCAATCCGGCATTTTCCTGATTGATTTCCTTTCGTTTGTTTTCCCAGTACTTTTTGTCTTTGATAACCTGCCGCAGATGCTTGTCAAAATTGAATTTTTCCCTGCCGGTTTTGGTTTTTGCCAGTGCAATGATGTCATGCGGTATGCCGCTGCGTTCAGCAATGTCGAAACTGTATGAAGACCCCGGAACTCCTGTTTGCAACTGGTACATGGGAGTCATGTTTTCTGTGTCTATCAGCATAGCGGCATTTTCCAGACCCGGGTAATTGCTCGCAAAATGTTTCAGATTGCCGTAATGTGTGGTGACAATACCGCTTACTTTATTATCTGCAAATCTTTGCAGCATGGCTTCGGCAATGGCTGCACCCATGTCCGGTTCCGTGCCCCCGCCAAATTCATCTATCAGTATCATGCTGTCTTTATCTGCTTTGTCCAGCATGAATTTCATATTGTTCAGGTGTGAGCTGTAGGTGCTCAGGTCATTGTCAAGACTTTGGTCATCACCAAGATCAAGAAAAATATTCCTGTAAGTACGGGTTTGGGTGTTGCCGCCCACTGGTGCCTGCATGCCGCATTGCAACATATACTGCACAAGTCCTGCTGCCTGCAGACTTACAGTTTTTCCGCCGGCGTTTGGCCCGGAAATGACGTACAGATAATGTTTCTGATTGAATTCAATATCAAAAGGCACAACTTCCCGGTTTTGTGCTTTGAAATATAGCACCAATAAAGGATGACGCACTTTGTGAAGTATAACAGTACCTGTTTCTGCAATTCCGGGCTTAATGCATTCAAGATCAAGGGCGAGGCGTGCCTTGGCCCGCTGGAAATCTATTTCAGCAAGCATTTCCAGACATTTTTCCAGTTCCGGTTGGTATTCCCGGATGGCATCTGTCAGGGAGGCAAGTATTTTTTGCTTTTCAGCTTTTATTTCATGAGCAATGTTTCTCAGCCGGTGATTGTACTGAGATACAGACTCAGGTTCCACATATACCGTTTTTCCTGTGGCCGATTCTCCAACCACGATGCCTTTCATCTTGCGTTTGTGCATGGCACTGAGCGGTATGGCACGATACCCGTCTATCACGGCAACAGAAGTGTCTTCTTCTGTCCAGCCCTGATGTACCGCCTTTTTCATCATATTGTCCAGTTCACCGCTGATTTTGTTTTCTATACCTGACTCTTCCCGGACAAGAGCCTGCAGTTCCTTACTTGCAGATGATTTAATGTAGCCCTTGCTGGTGAAAATGCGACGTATTTCATTTTTTACATAATCCGGTGATTCGGGTTTTTCAATTGTCTGTTTCAGCAAAGGGAATTTTTTGGCAGATAGTTTACCACTGTATCGTTTCAGTGAAGACACCAATTGCAATACCTGATGGATATTGTGAAATTCTTCCTCCAGCAGTACGGAATCCTCCTCTGTCAACTTATTAAGACTTGCCTGAATATCAGGAAAGCTGGTAAAAGGGAAACTTTCATGAAAAAGCAGACATTGTTTTTTCTCCTCCACAAAAGCCAGCTCCTGCTCAATTCTTCCGGCATTGGTCATAAAATGCATATTCTCAACATGACGTTTCCCAGCTTCACTTTGGCATTTTCCAAGCAAAGTTTTTCTCAAAACATCAAAACCAGTTTTCTTTTCAAAATTTTCCGGGTAAATCATGCTGCAAAGGTAAGGAAAATAGTTATTTGGGCGCCTCCCACGGGCGGACTTTATCCTGAAAATGAGAAATTACTTATATGAATGTATTATTTGAAATAGTAAGCAATTTCAAACCAGCCCGTGGGCCGGTCTTTGCCCTATACCGGCTGCATCATCTGCTGGTTTCTGCACTCCTGCGGGCAGGAGCTTCCCGCTACGGTATTTGGCCTGCCGGCAAAATACACTTGCGGCAAGGCTCCGGTCGCTCTGCCCGCAGAGCAGAAAACACAGCGCTGCTGCAGCAGGGTGCCGGGCGACGCCCTGGCGCTGGCATTATGCCCGTATTGGATTTTTCAACTGAAATCGAAATCGTGTAAACAGCAATCAAAAAGTGCCACTCTTAAAAAAAAAGAGCTCCATTGTAAACAGCAATCAAAAAGTGCCAGAAAATAGCAAATAAAAAGTGCCGGTTTTTAAAAAAGGTTCTACTGCACTTTCCGTGGAAAACTTTACCAATTGCATTTCAAAATGATTAA
>JBKGYK010000065.1:0-19599 GCA_046546095.1 Bacteroidales bacterium | reverse complement strand
ACGGTACAGGGCTGGAATCCGGAAGCTCCAGAATCTCTTTCTCTTGTTCTTTTGGTCGATAATATGTGAGAGAAAAATGGAAAACCCGGACCATAGCAGATCCGGGTTTTGCTATATCTGAATGATTATTCTTTAGTTGATAATAAGTTTGCCTTTGCCAATGATAATTTCTGCACCACTGATTTCATAGATGTAGGTTCCGGAAGAAAGACCTTCAAGACTGACATTAAACTGCCTGCTCTGGATATTATCAAGACTTCGGACTATACGACCCTGCTTATCGAACATGACAAAGCGCTCTGCAGCCTGATTGCCATCGGGTAGTACAAATTCTGCCTGTGTACTTGCCGGGTTGGGAAAGACATTAACCTCTGCAAGTCCGGCACCGGTCTGAGGTTTGTTGGTGATAATCAGCGGCAGCTCCCAGACTGTGACATCCGTTTCATTGCTGGTAACAACAAGTTGTTTGTTGAAAAAGATGGTAGCGCTGTTTTCAATCACGGTACCATAAGGGTTATCCGGTTTTTGTCCAATATTAAAACTGACAAATCCTTTGGAGGCTTCTTCGTCGCTGGCTGCCGGTAATAAACTAATGCCGGAAAATGACCAGGTAAGGATGCCGTCTTTGCTTATGTGTTCCCGGCAGGGGTGGCTGCTGCCGGTAAATTCAATATCAGCGAAATTCAATTGTTCCGGCAGACTGTCACGTATGGCCAGTTCCGTGATTTCCGAATCACTGGTGTTTTGAAAATGGATGGTATAATGCAGCCTGGTTTCAGGCGCCACATAATGATCGTAGCCAATGCCTTTCGGACTTACTGTCATGCTGCAATCATCCAGTGTTTTATTTCCTGAGGTTTGTACTTCGCTGCACCAGATGTCTTCGTAAAAATCGTAATCGTCCAGAGGGGTGCTGACAATGTAACCCAGGGAAGATCCGGTATAATCACCGCAATTTTCTACCGTGTGCTGGGGTTCGCTGTTGCCGGGATGTCCGGGACGCTGATCGGCTTCAAGCCGAATGGCGCGACCTTCGGTTTCCCAGCATATTTCCATGCTTTCGCCGCCGTTGAGCTGGAATGTATTTGTGTAAATCAGGGTGTCATTGGCGTAAATGCGGTATTCGCTGGGGCCTTCCATGTCGCCGTTGCCGGGTTCTCCATCATTGGTGATGGTAAAGCAGGCTTCCAGATCGCCGGCACACAAACCGGTAACTTCGATGCCGGAATGATCCCACTCTGCATCTGCAATTGTATCTTCCGGAATGCCGGGATTCATGAAAGTGCACTGGTTGTCTGCCGTTATCTCTGCAGTGCCACAAAGTGTCAGGTTTTCCAGTTCCGTATCGCAAAGAGTCTCTACTGTCAGACCAAATGAAGCGGTTTCAAAAACAGCCAGATTGCCAATATCAAACAGGTACAGATTGTTTCCTGCATCGGTATAAGGGATATCAGCACTGTTAATGCTGATGTTGTCATCCAGTTGAAGACTGATGACCGCATTTTCCGCCATAATCGTGCCCTCATTGCTGTAATTAATCAGCAGAGGTGTTTGGTTGCAGATGGACAATGCCTCTCCGGAAATATCCACGTTGAGCATGGGGCAGTCTATGGTGGAAGTCAAAGCAAAATCATTGCCTGTCTCTTCCTGTCCAATGGATGAGATGTTTACCTGATGGGAACCGCTGGTTGGAAAGAGAATTTCAAACAGCGGCGGAATCACCGGTGTGATGGTGTAATCTCCCCAGTTTAGTGGCAAACTGTAAAATCCGTTGCTGTTGCTCATGGCCACAAAATTATCAGGATCAGATTCTACCATCACTTCCGGTAATGGTAAATCCAGGCTATCGTAAAACCCATCCTCATTTGTATCGTAAAAAATGGTACCGGTTGCCATGCTGCCTGTGTTGAAACTGTTGCCTTTGAAAAATACACCGGAATCAAAAGCGCCATCACCTGCATCGCCTATGGCCAGCTTAATGTGGTAAGTTTCACCTTCCCAGAGGTTGGCTTCGGCTACCAGGGGAATGCTGGCTCCGTCGTATTCCATATCGTTGTTGTATGCCAGACCTTCACCGCCGGAGCCATCTATTGATCCAACATAATATTCGCTGTTGTTGAACACATTGTCAATGGTTACCGGATCGCCGTTGGGCAGGATGGCGATGTTGACAGCGTTGTTTTCAAAAGGTCCGTTAATCCCGGGCCCGGAAAGGAAAAAGCCAAACACATCGTTAAACGAGCTGTTGGCAAATTCAGGGAATTCTTCGGATGCAAAAATGTATTCAAAAGCCATGAAATTATCATTTGCCACAAAATCAAATTCAATGATGGTAGCATCGTAAACAGTATATGAAGGAATCAGCGCCTGCAGGTCAGGATCCGAACCACCTGACACAGATGCACCTTCACTTGTGCTTTCATCCGGGCCTACTGCAAGAGCTGCATCGCCGCTGGTCATAATAAGGCCGTTGTAGAAATCCGTATCGCCTATGCTGCCGAGAAAAGTACCAAAACTAATGGTATCACCTGTATACGCAAGGTTGGATGTCTGTACGCTGTTGTTGAGCAATACTTCACTCACCAATTCAGGTATGGTAAAGGTTTCCTGATCAACAATAAAGTCCTTTTCACCGCTGAGGGCTGCATGTTCACTGACAGCGAGGTCAACAGATATGTTCTCTGTTTTTTTGGAAAACCACAGGCGGATAAGTACCGTTTCGCCTCCGGATACACGGGATTGATGTATTTTGAATGTACCGTTTGATTTAGGTAAGAGAGTGTGATGTAAAGGCTGTAGGTTGCCTTTTGCTGTCCTGTAAGCTGCCATGCCGGCGGTCATGTTTTCGTCCGGAAAGCGCAGATGTACGTGTGCATCCTTATTTTCCGGCATGGTAAAGCGCAAATAATAATTCTGGTTGTAGTAATGCCTCAGCGAATGCTTGTAATCAAGCTCAACATTCTGATTTGGAATCAGTTGAAATGACTCAAAACCAATATCCTGATTTGGTGTCAGTTCTATGGCATGTTCCGGATTGGTTGAAAGTGTCCTTGTTTTTTCCTGAGCAAACACGAACAGGCTTGTAATAAGGCAAAGGCTTATAAGCAATAGTTTTTTCATGGCAGATGTTTTTTAGTGAAAATGAATTTTTCAATATAACAAATTAGTTGATCAAAAGCAAATATTTCTTTTTGATACTGAATTAATTAAGCCATTTAGAAATAGAACAGCAAGCTACACAATGGGTGAAAATCACGCTTGCATGTGTGAGTAACAATCATCATGTTAAGCATTGTGAGGTAAGTAAAACCCGGATGTTTGGTAATAAAAAAGAGCACCGTAGAACCGGTACTCTTTAAGAAAATGCTGTATATTTTTAATGTCTTAAAATTTCATTCCTACATAAAAACGGAAACTGTTCATACGATATGTATAAGACTCTACTTCACCACCATAAGTATCCATTTTCTTTGCTGCATCAAAGTCTCTGGCAGATCCGAAATTCAGGTTAAAGCCTGCTGCAAATTTATCATATCTAAAGCTGAGACCGGTAGTATGCAGAACACCAAGAGCATATTGTTCTCTCTGATTATCGTCATAATCTTCATAAATAGCTTCGTAATTGCTATCATCATACCAAAATGAAAACACCGGAGCGATTTGATAATATGCTTCTATTCCCATCTTATCATTAATAGCATAGGTAAAATTGGGACCAATTTTAAAGGCACTGGCTTGAACAGCATATAGTTCTTTTGTTAATTTTTTGTCTAAAATTTCCCACTTATATGTGGCTTTCGACAAATTGGCATCCAGCCAGCTTACCTTAATTTGAAGTACATGTGAATCAATATCCGCCAGTTTATAGGTATTCCCGATTTCAAAATATGGTCCGAGTTTATATGATTCATCATTTTCATCCGGTTTTTCCAAATCCTCATTTTCCCAAATCAGAGGAACTAAATACTTGTAACTTGGAGAAAAACCTCCGACTTTAAAATAAAATCCGTCATCAGTTACTGTTTTCTGAGCAAAAGAGGTGCCTGATAGGATGAATAGCAGGACTGTAATAAAAAGTGCATTTTTTTTCATAACAATTGGTTTAATATGAGTTTTAAAATAGTTTAACAGTCAAATATAGAAATAATAATGTTTTTTTCAAGCATCTCATGTTATATTATGCCCAAATATTTTAATGGCATCAAATTATACAACAAGAATATAAAAAGAGGCGCTATATATAAAAAAAGGACATGATGTTTGTTGTAAAACATGTATTTTTTGCATATAAATCTCAGTTTACTTACATAGTAAGGCATTCTGTAAGGCAATTATTCTGTTTCTCAGAAAAAATTGCTTCATCAGTTATCTTACACCGGATCACTGTCAACAACAAAGCGAATGTCCTTACCGGCCGATGAATTTGCAAAACCGAATACAATTTTGTGTAGAGCTGCTTTGCGTTGTTTCAGATTTTTATCACGGGGAATACGCACCTGAATGAAGCGGCGATAATTTCCGGCTTCTTTTTCTACTACAGGAACGGCCGGCTCACTGACAATTTCCCCGAGTTGGTATTGTAATTCCTTAAACAAAAGGCGGCTGCGTTTTTCCAGCTTATATTCAACCGGCGATTTCATGTGAATATGAATCAGATGGACAAAAGGCGGGTAGTGTAAATTTCTTCGCTCCAGCAGTTCGTCATTCATCATTTCCTTGTACTGATGTTGAAGCAATTTGGTGAGAATGGGATGGTCGGGGAAGGAGGTCTGAATCAGAACCGTGGCATCTATGTGATGTCGACCTGTGCGGCCACTGACCTGTTCCAGCATCTGGTAGCCCCGCTCAAAAGCCCTGAAGTCCGGATAATTGAGCATTTGGTCTGCATGCAGCACAGCAATAAGCCGTACATTGAGAAAGTCAAGTCCCTTGGTAAGAATTTGTGTGCCAACAAGGATGTCCGTATTGTGCTGTTCAAAATCACCAATGATTTTTCTGTAGGCATTGGCCGATTTCATGCTGTCCTGGTCAAAGCGGGCAATTCTGGCATCGGGGAAAGCTGCCTGCAAATCTTCTTCTACTTTTTGGGTGCCATATCCGAAGTATTTCAGATCCGTATTGCCACAGTCAGGGCACATTTTGGGTGTTTGTTCAGTATAATGACAATGGTGGCACTTCAGGTTAGCACTTTGCTTGTGGTAGGTGAGGTGGACGGAGCAGTTGGGACAATCTGCAGTCCAGCCGCATTGGGTACAGGTCAGTACAGGTGCATATCCTTTGCGGTTTCTCAGTACAATTACCTGCCCGTTTTCTCTGAGTACTCTTCCGATATTGGACAGGGTTTCCGGGTGAAAATCACCTTCCATTACCTTGCGTTTGCGGGCATGGTATATGTCAAGGATTTTTATCTGCGGCATGGGCATGTCCCGATATCTTTGAGACAGTTCTACCATGTGGTATTTCCCTTTTCGCGCGTTGTGAAAGGATTCACCGCTGGGTGTAGCACTTCCCATTAGCAAAGGTGTTTTAAGCATATGGGCTATTATGACAGCCACATCCCGGGCATTGTAGCGCGGGGCGGGTTCAAATTGTTTGAAGCTGCTGTCATGTTCTTCATCCACAATGATGAGTCCGGGATTTTTGAAAGGAAGAAATACAGCCGAACGGGCTCCCACAACCATTTTTGCATGGCCGCTGCGAATATTTTCCCACAACCTGAGTTTTCCTTTGCCTGAAAATTTGCTGTGAAAAACCTCAACATCTGAACCGGTACTTTCCCGCAGGCGTTCAATGATTTGGGTTGTCAGTGCAATTTCAGGCAGTAAATACAAGACCTGCTCACCACGTTCCACGGTTTCCTTTATCAGGTGCAGGTAAATGAGGGTTTTTCCCGATGAGGTCACACCATGAAGCAAACAAACCTTGTCTTCCCGGAAGCCTGCTTTGATTTCTTTCAGGGCATTTTTCTGATGTTCGTTCAGTTCCGGGAGCCCGGAGAAATCAAAACGCTGGTTTTCTGCAGGCAAGTCCTGCTGAGACCTTTTGATCCAGCCTGCATCTCTGCCTTTTTTTAGGGTTGCACTACTAACACCGGGATCGTCTGCGGCTCTTGCTTCCCTGAGCTCCGGGTGCTGAATGAAATAGTCCAGCAATTTTTTTTGAGCCGGAGATCCTTTCAGATTCTGCCTGATTTTTTCAAGAGCCATGGGAGACATGTTGCGATGCAGCACAGTTTCTGATGGTTGCAGGTGTGATTTATATGTGATATCCTGAATGATGCCGGGATGCTCAATCAGTGCTTTTGCGGTTTTTTTGTTGCCCTGTGTTTGCAGCAGGTGTTTCAGGTTGATGGCTTCGTTTGCATTGATTCCGGGTGTGAGCAGGTCTGCATTTGGCAGGGGGCTATCGTCCCGGAAACGGATAAACACATCGTCAAAATTTCTGAAATGTGATGGTACCGCAGCTTTATAGACTTCTCCAACCTGGCAGTGATAATAAAATGCAATCCATTCCCAGAGTTTCAGATTTTGTTCTGACACCAATGGCTCGTTGTCCGGAAGAGCCAGTACATGTTTCAGGGATTTACCGGCTTCAGTGCTGCTGTGTACTCTTCGGATGATGCCGGTATACAGTCTGGATTTTCCCAGAGGTACAATTGTTCTGGCACCTGCTTTGGCTTTGTCCCTGAGGTGATCCGGTACAATGTAAGTGTAGTATACCGGTAAAGGTACAGGCAGTATTACTTCGGCCAGGCAGTGCGTCATACTCAGTAGTTTAGTGTTTTCAGAAGTGCCAGCAGGGATTTGTCCGCCTGTTTATGGTGTTTGATTGTCTGCGATAAGGGTACATGATCCACTTCCCGGCGATTGAGGCCAACCATGATGCTTCGCTGATCTTCCAGCAATGCTTCTACCGCTGCCACACCAAGTTTGCTGGCAAGGTACCTGTCGAATGATGAGGGGTTTCCACCTCGCTGAATGTGTCCGAGTATGGTTACGCGCATATCATAGTCGGGCATGTATTCCTTGACCTTTTCTGCAACTTTAAATGCCCCGCCTGTTTCATCTCCCTCGGCAACAATGACAATGTTACTGGATTTTTTGTTGTGTTTGCCGTTGTAGAGATATTTTTCAAAATCCCGGAGTTCGGTTTCAACTTCAGGGATAAAAACGGCTTCAGCACCGCTGGCGATGGCTGATCTGAGAGCAATAAAACCGGCATCTCTTCCCATTACTTCAATAAAGAAAAGCCGTTCATGAGAGGAGGCTGTGTCCCGGATTTTGTCAACAGCATCTACTACGGTATTGAGAGCTGTATCAAAACCTATTGTCATGTCGGTACCATACAGATCATTGTCAATGGTTCCCGGTATTCCGATAACGGGAAAATCAAACTCTTCTGAGAAAATCCGTGCACCTTTAAAAGTGCCGTCTCCGCCGATAACAACCAGGGCTTCTATACCATGTTCAACCAGTTTGCGGTACGCTGAGTAACGGCCTTCTTTGTCGTGAAACTCCCGGGAGCGGGCAGACTTCAGCACTGTCCCTCCACGGTGTATGATATTACTAACATCCCGTGATTCGAGATCTGTAAAAATTCCGTTGATCAATCCGTGGTATCCGAGTTTTACACCGGTAATGCTCATGCCGTTTATCAGACTTGCTCTGACGACAGCTCGTATTGCAGCATTCATTCCAGGAGAGTCTCCCCCGGAGGTAAGTACTCCTATTCTTTTGTATTTTGGCATAATTACATGTTATTTATTTTATCGGCAACCTGTTTCATTAACCACATTGGTGTTGAAGTTGCCCCTGATATTCCTACTGAACCTGCAGACGTAAACCAATCGGGTTTAATGTCTTCAGGTCTACTTACAAAGTAAGACGATTCATTGTTTGCTTTACAGATTTTGAAGAGCATTTTTCCGTTTGAGCTCTTTTCCCCGCTTACAAAAATCATTACATCATGTTTTTTGGAGAATTCTGCCAGCGCTGGCTCCCTTCCTGAAACGCGCGGACATATGCTGTTATATGCCTTCAGCATGCTTTCGTCTCCGTGAGTTTCCCTGATCCGGGATTGTATTTTTTCTTTGATTTTGCTGTAACCGCTGTATTTTCGTGTCGTCTGTGAAAACAGATGTATGGGTTTAGTGAAATCAATTTTTTCCAGATCATCATCATCCATCACAACAATGGCAGTGTTATTGGTTTGCCCCATCAGCCCGTTGACTTCTGCATGTCCGTGTTTGCCGTATATCACTATTTGTCCGCCTTCTTCCCTGATTTTCCTGTATACATCTTTAATTCTTTCCTGCAATCTCAGAACCACGGGGCATGTTGCATCAATCAGGCGTATATTGTTTCTTTTTGCAGTCTGGTATGTTGATGGAGGTTCGCCATGTGCCCTGATTAGCACTGTGGTGTCTTTAAGTTCTTCTAATTCCCGGTGTGTAATGCTTTTTAAACCAAGGGATTCCAGACGATCAACTTCTTCGTTGTTGTGTACAATATCCCCGAGGCAATACAGTTTTTCCTGTTGCCTGAGAATGTCTTCTGCCATTTCTATAGCATTTGTGACACCAAAGCAAAAACCGGCATTCGGGTCTATTTCAATTTTCATTCCAATTTCTCCTTTACTAGTTTCAGGGCTTTTTGTAATTGCTCTTCCCTGTTGAGCTTCGAATTATCAATTATTACAGCATCCTCTGCCTTGCGTAACGGACTGTGTTTTCTGTTTGAATCAATGTGATCCCGCTGTATGATGTTGTTCAGCACCGCATCAAAAGTGGTGTCAACACCATTTTCATTCAATTCTTTGAAACGTCTTTCTGCTCTTATTTGTTCACCGGCGGTGAGAAATATTTTTACATCTGCATCGGGAAAAACCACCGTGCCAATATCCCGGCCATCCATAATCAGTGACTGGTTCTCTGCCATTTTGCGTTGAAGCTGTACCATTTTTTCACGTACTTCCGGCAATTCGCTTACCAGGGACACCAGACTGCTTACCTCCATGCTGCGGATGATTGTGGAAACATCTCTTCCGTTGAGAATGGTATGGTTTTCATCTGAGCTTTTCTCAAAATGGATGTGTATATCCGGTAAGACAGCAATCAGGCAGCCTTTATCAAGTTTGTTTTGCCGGAAACAGCCGTTTTCTAAAGCAAAAGCGGTTACAGCACGGTACATGGCACCGCTGTCAACATAGATAATGTCCAGCTTATCGGCCAGTTGCCGGGCAAGTGTGCTTTTGCCACAGGAAGAGTGCCCGTCCAGTGCAATGACAAAATGTTTCTTTTTCATACAGTTTGTAAAGATACGCAATCTGTAGGGATGAGAAAAAATGACTGCTGATTTCTGGCAATCATGACATAAACAAACTAATTTTTGGTAACGAACTCGTCCAGGTTGGTGGTAATGGACATGGTATGGGTGGTTCCTGCCATATGATAACGGCCCAGCCCGTATGAAAGCATGAATTTGGATATTTTCAGGCCTGCGCCAAAGGAGAACCCTACCATTCCCGGTCTGTTGGCAAGGGCAAGTTCTGTTCTTCGCTGGTAATTGTAACCAAAAGCCAGAAAAAAGTTTTCTGAAGGCGTAATTTCAACACCCATGACAATATGCCGTAACAATTCATCTCCGATCCGGCCCATACGATTGCTGAAACTGATTTCTTCCTGTCCGTCATCATCCACCACCAGTTGTTCTGTGTTCAGCGGACTGTCATAGCGCATTTTCCAGTGAGTAAGCTGATGCAGACCCAGACTCAGCCGAAAAGGTGCGTGGTTTGTTTTCCAGCTTGCACCCACCTGCAAATCAAATGGCAGGGGTTCACGGTTGTCCTGTGTATAGGTGCTGAGCTGCATTCCAAGATTGGAAAATACCATGGATGCGGAGAAATTGGAACCCGGTTTATGATAATTGATGCCTCCGTCAATGGCCAGGCCTACAGAAGTGTAGCGCTCAAGCGCTGAATAAATAGTTTTCAGACTTCCACCTATGTTCAGGGATGAATCATTCAAAAGATTTTTGCCATAGTATAAGTTGACAGAATACTCATCAGCATAAAAATTTCCGTCAATGACACCTGCTTCATTCGCTCTGATAAATTCACCGTAATTGATATAATACAGGCCGGCGCCTATTGTCCCAATATCCTCAAGATGATATGCATAAGAGGCATAACCGTAATTGATGTCTGCAATATAGTTGGAATAATTCAGGGCCAGGTTGTTGTGCATGTTTTCGTTAAGCAGGGCAGGATTGTAATACACCATGTTTAAGTCATCATCCCACAGGGAAATGTTGGATCCGCCAAGTGCAGCCACACGGGCTGAATTTGGCAATTCAAGGAACGTATATGTATTGTCACCGCCTACCTGTGACATGCCACTTAAACTTGTCAGGAAAAGTATTACAATTACAACTTGTTTTTTCACGATATGCTTTATCATCATTGTCAATGAATTCACAAAACTAAAAAAAGATGTTGATAAAACGCAGAGTTTATGATTTTAGTGCTTGATGCCGGAAAAATTCCATTCTTTGTCAAATTGTTCCAGAAAACAGAGCATAAAATTATGTCTTTCAGTAGCGATTGCCCTGCCGCTGTTTGTATGCATCCGATCTTTCAAAAGCAAGAGTTTTTCGTAGAAATGGTTTATGGTGGGGCCTGTAGATTTTTGTAATGATCAAAGCTGCCATGTTTTTCCGGCAGAATATCCGGATTATGAATGCTACGGCCTTTATTGCCTCCGTATTCAAATGTCCTGGCAATGCCAATGTGCCCCAAAATTTGCAGCCATTTTCTGGCTTGCATCTCTGTTTACTTTCCTTTGTGGGCAAATGAACTGGAAGGATGCTTACGCTGGGGCAAGACCTTTTCTGTGTTGCTGCCACAGCTTTGGTTGTCGGATTTGCACGGCTGGCGTATCTGAATCAAAAATCTGCAAATGAAATACGGATAAGCTGGTAAGCGGAAAAAATTGTTTCAGGCTGGATCTTAATCTTATCCGTATTTGTTGTTTAATTCTGTCAGGATTTTGTGCACCACAGGACAGATTTTGGCACTTTTGATGCTGATTTCTATGATCTGCTTGAAATTTACCCTGTCGGTGTGGGGATATTCGCGGCAGGCTTTGGGTCTGGAAGCGTATACTGTGCAGTAATTGTCATCCATCAGGAAAGGGCAGGAAAGGGATTTGAATACATAATATCCGGCATCATCCTGCCGGAGATATTTTTCCAGCAAGTCTGAAGGTTTGATTTTCAGGTGTTTTGCCAGTCGGGAAATGTCATGGTCGGTGATCATGGGGCCCAGGTTCCGGCAGCAGTTCCCACAGTCAAGGCAGTCGGTATCTCGGAAAAGTTCAGTATCCCAGGCGTGGACAAAATCATCCACTTCCTGTTTTTTTACCTTATTTAGCTTGTGGACAAGCTGTTTAAAGCTTTTTTCGTTTCGCGTTGCCATTTCGCTTAAATCGTGCAACGATATTTCGGTGAATATATCCATATAGATATTTTTGTCCCGGGCTGTACTGGGATACGCTTACCCCGGCAATGATAATGATGATTCCTGTGATTTTGCGTTCGTGGATGAGTTCGCCAAGAAAGATGTAGGAAAAAATGATGGTAAAAACGGGGATGATGTTGGTAAAAACGTTCACTTTGCTGATTTCCATATTTTTCAGTGCAAAAGTGTACAAAAAATAAGCTATGCTTGTGGCAAAGATTGCCAGTTTAATGATTGGCCACATGGAGTACCACACAAAACCTGTCTGGACAAAATCCTGATAATCCAGCACCAGAAAAACAGGGATAAACAGTACTATGCCAATCATATTTTGATACAGCACGAGGTTGAGTACGGAATACCTGTTTCCTATGCGTTTTATCAGTATAGAATAAGCAACTCCTGCCATGACGGAGGTAAACAAAAATCCCAGTCCCAGGGGTGATATGGCCAGACGTGCATTTGGTCCGAGTACCAGGAATACAATACCGGCAAAGGAAATGACAATGCCGATAAGATTATACACGGATAGTTTGTCTTTCAAAAACAAAGCGGCGGCCAGTGGTGTAAACAGTGGCAGGGTGGATACAATTACTGCAGCTACCGGGGCAGATACCATTTTGATACCGTATGTTTCTCCCATGAAGTAGATAAATGGCTCACAAAATGCCATAATAAAGATCAGGCCAAAATCTTTGCGTTTAAGTTTTTGAAAGCGTTTGCTGATGAGCAGGTAGGGGAACAAAAAAAGTGTTGAAATCAGCAATCTGAACAGAACAATACTTACTGGATTGTAATTTTCCAGGGCTTGTTTACTCCAGATAAAGCTGCCTGCCCAGATTAGCATTGCCCCGATAAGGCTGGTATATATCAGGGATTTCGTGGAAAATCTGTCATGCAGTTTCATGCTGCGAATTTGGGAAAAAATGGCTTATGAGCCAAACGGAGGGAATCCGGGCTTTTTGTAAGGTAAGTGCTCATGACATGCAAAAATTCGCGCCAGGGATACGGAGGGTGGCCGACGCAGGAGGCCAGACCCCCGGCGGCAGCCGGTGGCCGTCAGCCCGGAGCAGCCCGATCCGCCCACCGGCGGAAGGCGCCCAAAGCATTCTAATCATTTCGGAACAAAATTATTGCTGCCATGTTATATTCTGTAAAAAGGGAATCTTATGATGCGAAAATATACTTTATTATGGATGCTGCTTTTATTTTCTATTGTTGCTATGGCTCAGGAAAATAAAGTAGTGTTTGACAGCAGTACCAATCAGAATATTCTGATAGGAGAATGTAACTGGTCAGGTTTTGAACAGGAAGATTTTGCACAGTGGTTTGATGCAGAATACCGGGCCTATCATCCTGATGACAGTGTGATGCGCCGACTGGCTGAATTGCTTGACGGCAGAAAACTTGACATAAGGGTGTATCAGGCTACCTGGTGTCCCGACAGTCGCAGGGAATTGCCCAGACTGAAGAAAATTACTGATGGTTTGAAATCGGATGTATATACCGAAATATATTCGCTCAACCGGGCTAAACGTCTGGAAAAAAATGCCTTGCCAGAGGATGATGTTGAATTTGTGCCTACCATTGTAATCCGGCTGGATGGCGTGGAAAAAGGCAGAATAATAGAAAGTCCCGATTACTCTCTGGAGGTGGATATTCTTGAGTATCTGGAAGACTGATATAACCTGATGGGAATTATCTGAACCTGCAGCTTGTCAGGGCTTGCTGTTGTGTGTGGCTGCCGATGAGGGAGGATGTCTGTGTTTGTTGTGATAAGCAAAAAATCATTAGGTTTGTGCTTTGAACAAAAAGACTGCCTGTTGATGGAAAACAGTATATCAGAACGCATCATCCGTTTTATCGGAGAGCATCATGTGTTGACACTGGCAACATGTCAGAATGGCTTGCCATATTGTGCCAATTGTTTTTATGTCTGGCTTGAGAAGGAACAGGCTTTTGTTTTTACATCTGACGAAGATACGCGGCATATTTCTGATTCTGTAAAAAACAATTTTGTCGCGGCATCTGTGGTTTTGGAAACCAGGCATGTTGGAAAAGTCAGGGGATTGCAGATACAGGGGCATCTTGAAAAAGCCAGCGGAGATCTGTACAAAAGCTGCAGAAAAGCGTACGTAAAATCCTACCCCTATGCCATTCTGAAAAAAACAGATTTGTGGTTGCTGAGAGTAAGTTTTCTCAAGTTGACAGACAATCGCCTGGGATTTGGCACAAAATTGTATTGGGGGGAAGCAGATGCAAATTGATTTACATTCTCTGTGGCCTGCATACAAGCTGATTGATTCCGGCGATGGTGCAAAGCTTGAAAAATTTGGTGACTACAGTCTGATACGGCCGGAACCACTGGCAAAGCATAAGCCTGCATTGAGCCGCAAGGAATGGGAGTTAATCGCTCATGGTGAATTTATACAGGAAAGCCGTACCAAAGGTCAGTGGAGAATGATAAAGCCATTTCCGGCCAGGTGGAATATGCCACTTTCCATAGGTGACCTTCATCTGAATATAGAACTCAGGCGCAGTGGCTTCAAACATATTGGCGTTTTTCCCGAGCAAATACTCAACTGGAGATTTATCACGGATGCGGCCCGGGAAAAGGAGGGAGCGAAATTGCTCAATCTTTTCGGATACACAGGAGTTATGTCCCTGGTGGCAGCCGCTGCCGGTTGCAGGGTAACTCATGTAGAAGCCCTGAAACAACTGAATCAGTGGGGAAAAGAAAACATGCTTGCCAACAATCTTGACGGGATACGATGGATTGCAGATGATGTTGTGAAATTTTGTGAAAAGGAAGGGCGTCGCGGAAACACATACGATTTTGTTGTACTTGATCCACCGGCATTCGGACTTGGAAAGAATGGAAAAACATGGCGCCTGCAGCGTGATTTATTACCCTTGATGCAACAAATTACCCGTTTACTGAAACCCGGAGCGCATGTTGTGCTGAGCATGTATGCACAAAATGTGGATCCTGATAAACTATGCCGGGAGATTGAACAAAGTACACCTCTCTGTCTGCATGATAAACAAGTTGTGGAAGGCACTTCAGATCATGGAACCACAGTAAATCACGGTTATATTTTCCGGTTTTCAGCCCAGACAGAACCGTCGTAATTTTTCCTGACAGTTTACTATGTCAGTAATCTCAGCTGATGCCGGGTTCTGTTCCCGCCAATTACTTTTTCTTTGCAAGTATGTAGTGTTGTTTTCTATTTGTCCAGTGATATCCGATGGAAAACGGCAGATTACTGTGCTGGTAACTTGTGTCCTCAAAGGCTGCGGCCAGATCATTCTGCATCAGGTAAGGGCCAAAATCGGAAATCGGAGGCTGATAGGTTCCGAAGAAGGTAAAGTTCCAGTTGTCTTTATCAAAATGCCGGAAGGGGATGCCGGTATCATCCTGAAAAACAGCTTCACTTTTGTTGAGAATCAGATTGCGGATATCACTGAAGGTGCGGTAATGCATCAGGTAAGAAGCCGATTTTACAAAAGTGTTTCCTGTTTCCATGCGGTTCAGCCAGCGTTTGACTTCGGGCTGTTTCCGGAATCCTTCATTTGAAATGTCGCAATAGAGGTAGGTCATGCTTTTGACATCCAAAGGTTCTGCTCCGGCCTGGCGGATGGTAAAACGCACGCCTTGTCCTGTTTGTGTACCGCTCCATAATGAATCGGGAACTACCATGCTCTGACCACTGCTGTCAATTTCCAGGTATTCAAGCTTCAGAATTTCATGACCTGTCTGATGGAGAAAAACATAGAATACAGGCAATATTCCTTCAAATGCGCCCTCACCGATATCTTTCTGCATGCGGCTGGTGATAAAATATGATCGTTGGTAAATGTCGCGCAGGAAGTAGTTGAGATAATGCAGGTATTGTGCATTTTCATCTCCTGAGAGGGAAGAAAAATCAGGAATTTTACCAATTTTCTCCTTTGCCAGCAGGATATAGTTTTCTGAGTTTGGAAAAAGATGGTAAGCATGCAGAAAATCCGGACCGGAAAAAGGATAAAACAAGGGCAGGCTGTCAGAGATTTGGTCGTAAAGATAATTTTCCACCCATTCGTCCATGGCACTGAGGCGATTGGTTTCCAGTGCCTGCCAGTTTTTGCTGAGGTTTTCGGAAAAGGCATTCCATTCATTTTGCGGCAGATTGCTTACTGCTTCAGCTTGTGTTTTGCCGCAAAGGTAGGCTGCAATGCGATCCTGTGTGCTGTCTTTTGGCGGATGTGCGGGTTCAACCACGCGGAGGGGACGGGATTTCACCTGCAGAGCCTCCTGCCGGGGATCATCACAAGCCGTAAGAAGCATGATAATGGCTGGAATTAACCATGGATATGTGCGCATCAGACGTCTCATTTTCCGGTTTTATCCGAGAGTTTTTTCGTAAGTTGTGTACTGATGAACCAGAAAACAGTTCCTGCCAGCAAGGTAATGAGTATGGCAATGAGGATTTCCGGTTTCATACGTAAAAAATAAACAATCATCCAGCCTGTGATCAGGAGAAAAACAGCCGGTGTAAATGGGTATCCCCAGGCCTTATAAGGACGTTTGAGCTGTGGTTCCCGAACGCGTAACACAAACACACCGAGCACGGCCAAAAAAGAGAAAATACTCAGCAGAACGGAAGTAAACTCAATCAAATTTTCAAAAGAAACCAGCCAGATCATAGGCACAATCAGAATGAGCTGGAAGATGACCGCTTTGTGAGGTATGCCATACCGGTTACGATGCGATAAAAATCCGAATAAGCGCATGTCTGCTCCAATGGCCGCACTTACCCGTGGCCCGGCCCAGGTCATGGAACTGATGGTGGATATCAGGGCAAAGGATATCAGACCTGATACAACAGCACCCCCGGCATTACCAAAAATAAAACGGGCAGCTACATGGCCGACATCTTTCTTCATTGCCAGCTCTGAAATGGGAGCAGCGTAGAGAAATACTGCATTTAGCAAGACATACAACAATATCACCAGTGCTGTTCCGATAAAAAGAGAGCGGGGCAGATCTTTTCCGGGTTTGCGCAGGTCATCTACAATGTAGGATGCCGCGTTCCATCCCGAATAGGCCAGCATTACCCACACCAGGCTGGCTGCAAAAGGCATGGAGCCGATGTTTTGAAAACTATCTTTTACCGGGGCAAAGCTGATTTGCGGGTCATCTGTCAAAACAAATCCTGCTACAATCAAACCTGCAATCAAAATCAGTTTAAAGAGGGTAAAAAGGGTTTGAAAACCGCTGATGGCTTTAAGATGCATCAGATGCACACCGCCAATCAATAAAACCACTATAGTAGCAATGGTTTTCTCCTGAACGGATTCCCCACTATCAATGCCCAGCATGCCGAGGCTGTAGTCACCCATAGCGAGTGCTGCAGCGGCAATGGGGGCGGCAAATCCGATGAAGATGGATACCCAGCCTGCCAGAAATCCCGGCAGGGGATGGTAAATGCGGGTCAGAAAATTGTATTCTCCACCGTTGCGTGGCAATGCCGCACCAAGTTCTCCGTAGGTAAAGGCTCCGAATAAGGCGAGCACACCACCCAGTGCCCACAGCAACAAAAGAGAAAAACCATCGGTAATGTCCGTAACCTGAAATCCAAGGCTTGTGAACACACCGGTACCGACCATATTGGCGACAACTACTGCCATGGCAGCGGTCAGGCCGATTTTATAATGTTTTTTCCCTGCTGTTTGTTTGTTTCTCGTCATCAAGACAATATTTACTGCTTAAAGATATAAGAATGCGCTGAGAATACGCAAAAGGCAGGAAAAAGATTCACTACAGCAAATTACTTTCATCCAGGAGACTGAGTTCAAACCCACGCTGAGCCAAAAAGCGCATGAGTTTTTGTTTTATCTCCCGGGGGTCACTGGATTTTCTTTGTAAGCTGCGTAGTTTTTGCTCCGCAACATCATGAAATACCTTTCGGTAACGGTCATCTTCAATTTCTTCAAAAGCTGCTTCTATCTGATGTTCCGGGATTTGCTTTTGGCGAAGCGCATAGCGGATTTTGACTTTTCCCCATTTGCTGAGAAAACATTTGTCCCGGGCGAAACTGCGAGCAAAGCGCTCTTCATCCACAAAACGTTCTTCCAGCAGGGTGTTGAGGATTTTGTCGTGCCATGATTTTTCTGTCTGCCACTGATACAGCTTTTGCCGCACATCATGCAGGGATTTTTCTCCGCGCAGGCAATAGCGGCGGGCTTTTTCGAGCATTATGTCATAATCTTCATGCATGCATTATTCGATGCTCATGTTTACCAGGTAGCCGCTGTGCTTCCGGACATTGAAGGCAATTCCCTGCTCAAAAATCAGGTACTGGCCACGTATAGCAATCAGTTTTCCTGAAAAATCATCTGTTTTTTCCAGATTGAGTTGCTCAAGTTTGTCAAACTGGTACTGACCGGGATAAACAAAGCGTTCTATCCGGTTGTCAAGGGTGATGAACCGCTGTAAATCCGCGGGTAGGAGGCTGGTAAGTTCAGCTTTTTTGGCTTTCAGATCAATTTCCGGTGCCGGTGCAAGCAGCATTTGCTGCCATTTGGTTTTATCGGACACATGGGCTTTAAAAAATACTTCAATATCACCGGCCAGCTTGCGGTACGGAGTTTTTGCCAGTCTGATGGCTTGCGAAGCCCCCTGGTCTATCCAACGTGCAGGGACTTGCTTGGCACGGGTGACACCAACTTTCAGGTTGCTGGTTAATGCCAGGTACACATAATGGTCTGTCAGGGCATTTTCTTTTGCCCAGTCCATATCACGGGAAATGCCTTCATGCGACAGGTCTTTTTCAGGATGTAAAATCCCGCTGTCTGTTTGCGGAAGGGTGATAAAGCAGGAATAGCAATATCCCTGATGGAAAGATTTGTTTGTTTTGGCTCCGCAGGCAATGCAGTTGATTTGATGCCGGTAGCTGATGCTGATTTTCCTGTCAATCAAATCGTTCATGTTGATTTCCGTTTCCCCGGCCTGCAGGTAATAACGTACCGGCTTGTCGGGCAGGCTGCGCATTTTCAGCAGATTGAATGTGTATTGTATCATGATATGTATGCTTGTTTTCAAATGTACAAATCTATTCAGAATTTCCCAACTGATGCCAAAAGGGATGTTTATTGAACAAATGTTCATAGAGCTTGTTGATTTTCATTGAACGTTCAAAAGGAGAAGCCATGAAAATAACAAAAGATATACAGATTGAAGAGCTTGTGGATAATCTGCCCGATGCGGTATCTTACCTTGCTGACGAAGGTATTCGCTGCCTGCGCTGCGGTGAGCCCATCTGGGGTACACTTGAAGAAGCAGCTAAGGAAAAAGCTTACGATGATGAAAAAATCCAGACTTTTGTTGATGAACTTCAGAGCCTGGCGGATAAGAAAAAATGAAACCCCGAACTCTAGTCTGCCCACCGGCGGATCGAACCTGAAGCCTTATAAGGCAAACTCCATCCTGAGTTTGATGGCGTAGTTGTCTTTGAACTGCGGCGTGCTGTAAGGCCCGTAATGGTAGTAGAATCCGGCTCCGTATCTGACAAAGCTCTGTCTTAGAAGTGCATTAAACTGTATGCCTGACTCAATATAGCCATTTTTCGGTGTGAGATGACTTTGGTAAAGTATTTCATTTTCTGCCAATGGGTAAGCATCCACTTCTCCGATGCAGGCGTTGGTGACAAGCGCAAATTCAGGTTTCCATTTTTTAACATGAAACAACAAACTGCCAATGTCGTATTTGAAAAAGGCGGCCAGGTATCTGTCTGCGTGGAACTCATGAGGTCGCATGGTGGCAAAACTGCGGTCAGAGTCGAGCCATTTGCCGGAACCCGGCAGATAAAATTTTTGCAGGTAGGGGTTTTTATCGCTGTGCAGCCAGGCTGCATCCAGTGTCAGGTGAAAATCTCCTATCCAGCGGGTTTCAATTACATCCGCAATGCGTGCTTCAAAACGCCAGTACTCATTGGTATTCATCTGATGGGGAAATCCGTAGCGGGTGTTAAAAAATATTTCCGGATATTTGCTTCCCATGCTCAGCATATTGCCTTTGGGTGTGCGGATGACATTTTCTTTTAT
>JBKGYK010000064.1:0-19611 GCA_046546095.1 Bacteroidales bacterium | reverse complement strand
ATATTTTGTAATTTAGGCCTAATTTTTAAATTATATGTGCTTATGTGGTATAATCGTTTCATAAAATCCTGGTTCGATCAAAATTTACAAAATGATAAAGTTCTTATTTTGTATGGACCCCGACAGGCAGGAAAGACGTCATTTATTCAAAAGTATTTTAATGAAATTGATGAGGCTAACTATTTTAATTGTGAAAAGCCAGAAGTTCAAGAGATTCTGGAAAGCCGAAAAATTCAGGAAATTAAAATGCTTTTTGGTGAGCGAAGGATTATTGTACTTGATGAAGCACAGAATATTGAAGACATTGGAAAGGTATTAAAATTGCTCTATGATGAACCTGAAGTCCAGTATAAACTCATTGTCACTGGTTCCAGTAGTTTTGAATTATCCGGTCGCATACAGGAAGCGTTAACAGGCAGAAACCTTAAACGATTTATGTTGCCACTCAGTTGGTCAGAAATCATGTTAAAAAAAGACTGGTTGTGGTGGTTGGAAAATGCAGATACATTGCTGCTATATGGTTCATACCCAGGCTTGATAGATGTCCCATTCAGTGAGAAAAAGCTCCTGCTACAGCATTTGGCAGGGGATTATTTGTTTAAGGATATTCTGAAATTTGACCGTATCAGGCATTCAGAGGTATTGAAAAAGCTTTTAAAATCACTGGCCTGGCAAGTTGGCTCATTGGTTTCAATTAATGAGTTGGCACAGCAGACTGGAATGTCGCAACCCACAGTTCATAAATACCTTGATTTGCTTGAAAAGAGTTTTGTTATTTTTAATCTGGGGGCATTCAGCAAAAATCTCAGAAATGAATTAAGGAAAAGTAAGAAGTATTATTTCTGGGACAATGGAATCCTTAATGCAGTGATAAATGATTTTTCTCCGCCAGGCCAACGAAAAGATAAAGGAGCACTCTGGGAAAACTATTGTATATCTGAAAGAAAGAAGTTGCTGGCATTGACGAATCCGGGAATAGAATCTTATTTCTGGCGGACTTATGATGGTGCTGAAGTCGATTATATCGAACATGCTGATGGTAAAATCAACGCGTGGGAGTTTAACTATTCAAAGAAGAACAACAGATTCCCTGAAAGCTTTTTAAATGAATATCGGGTAGAGGAAGCAGTTACAATCCATCTCAAAAACATTCACAGATTTTTGCAAATGCCTTAAGCAGAATAGATTTTGATTACCATCTGCAAGCTGTCGGCATACGCTTAACTTATACTCATTCTAAATTGCCATTCTTCCTGCGAAAACTAAGTAAAGACAGTTTTTTACAATGGGAAATATTTTACTTTTGTTGATTCAAAATTATTCTCATTATGTCAGGTAAGGGAATTATTGAACATAAAGGCACGGTTGACCATTCCGATGGCAAGTGTGTATATGTTAAGATACAGGCTGAGTCAGCATGTACATCCTGCAAACTTACCGGTGTATGCGGTATGGATACCCGGGAAAAAATCATTGAAGTAGATAATATTACAGAAGCCTATCAGGAAGGTGACAAGGTAAGTGTTGGTATCACAGAGAAACTGGGATACAAAGCTTTATTTTACGGCTACCTTTTATCATTCCTCATTGGACTGGTCACATTGCTCATCAGCATGGGAATAACAGGACGCGAAGGTATGAGTGCATTAATTTCGCTGGCTTCTGTAGGTCTTTATTATCTGGCATTGACATTATTCAGAGAGCGTTTGAAAAAATCATTCCGGTTTATATTAAACAAAACAAATCAGTAGTGATATGGAAATAATACTTTACACATTATTGTCGCTGAGTGGATTGGGAGTTATCCTGGCTCTCATTTTGTATTTTGTAGCTCAGCGCTTTAAAGTGGTTGAAGATCCCAGGATTGATGAGGTAGATGAACTGTTACCCGGGGCCAACTGCGGGGGATGTGGATATCCCGGATGTCGCGGATTTGCCGAAGCACTGGTCAAAGCTGACAAGCTGGATGATTTTTATTGCCCGGTTGGCGGCAATGAAGTTATGCAGGAAGCTGCAAAGATACTGGGAAAAGAGATTGCTGAAAAAGAAAAGCAGGTAGCTGTTGTACGTTGTCAGGGTAGTCCGAAACACAGAAAAAAAACCAGTGAGTATGACGGTCCGAAAAGTTGTTTGCTGGTAAGCCAGACTTATGGTGGAGAGACCGATTGTGCATATGGCTGTCATGGCTACGGCGATTGTGTTGAGTCATGTGTTTTCGATGCCATTCATATGAACCCCGAAACCGAATTACCGGAAGTCATAGAAGAAAATTGTACAGCATGTAATGCATGCGTAGAGGCTTGTCCAAACGATATCATAGAATTGAGAAATATTGGCAAGAAAAGCCGTCGGGTATATGTCAGCTGCGTTAATCAGGATAAAGGCGGACCGGCCAAAAAGGCCTGTGATGTAGCCTGTATCGGATGTGGGAAATGTGTTAAAGAATGCCCGTTTGATGCCATCACCCTGGAAAACAATTTGGCTTATATTGATTACGAAAAATGCAAATTATGCCGCAAGTGTGCACCTGTATGTCCGACGGGGGCAATTTTAGAGGATAATTTTCCACCACGCAAGCCCAAAAAGGACAAACCTGCAGACGGGAAAAAAGCAGACACAAAAGCAGAAACGTCTAAAGCCAAAGCAGAAGACGAAAAAGAAAAGCCCAAAAAACCTGAGGCTGAAAAAGTGGCCAACGAAAAGTCCAAGGGAGATAAGACAAAGAATTCAGAAGAAACCAAATCATAAGTAAGGAGGAAATGCCATGGCTAAAACCTTTCCAAAAGGTGGTGTACATCCGGCAGAGAATAAAATCTCAGCAGGAGCGGAAATAAAGACAATGCCATTACCAAAACAGGTAATTGTTCCTGTTTCCCAGCACATAGGTGCCCCTGCCAAACCAGTTGTCAAGCGGGGTGATCAGGTAAAAGTGGGCAGTCTCATTGCCAAAGCAGGAGGCTTTGTCTCGGCAAACATTCATTCACCCGTTTCCGGCAAAGTGAAAAAAATTGACAATGTCATGGAAACATCAGGGTATAAAAAGCCCTGCATCATCATTGATGTTGACGGAGATGAGTGGGAAGAAAGCATTGATCAAAGCAAAGACCTGATAAAAGATACCGGTTTTACACCGGATGAGATTCGCAATAAAATTTCCGATGCCGGAATTGTTGGTTTGGGTGGAGCTACTTTTCCGACCCATGTAAAACTTTCTGTTCCTGAAGGGAAAAGCATAGATCATATACTCATCAACGCTGTAGAATGTGAGCCCTATCTCACTGCCGACCACCGGGTAATGCTGGAAAAAGGGCATGAGTTGATGGTAGGCACACAGTTGCTGATGAAAGCCACGGGTGTTGACAAAGCCATCATTGGTATTGAAAACAACAAACCCGACGCCATAGAATATCTCAGCAAATTATCAAAAGAATATCAGGGCATTACGGTTGAATCACTGAAAGTAATGTACCCTCAGGGCGGCGAAAAGCAATTGATTAAAGCCCTGCTCAGGCGTGAAGTTCCTTCCGGCGGGCTACCACTGGATGTGGGTTGTGTTGTTCAGAATGTTGGCACTGCAGTAGCTGTTTATGAAGCTGTTCAAAAAAACAAACCCCTGATTGAGCGGGTGGTGACGGTAACCGGCAAATCGGTAAAAGAACCATGCAACCTGCTGACAAGGATTGGCACACCGCTTTCTGCATTGATTGAAGAAGCCGGTGGTTTGCCTGAAGATACAGGTAAGGTGGTCAATGGCGGTCCTATGATGGGAAAAGCCGTAAAAACCATTGAAGTTCCGGTAACGAAAGGCACTAGTGGTGTTTTGATTTTCAGTAAAAAAGAAAGCAAACGCGATTATACACACAACTGCATCCGTTGTGCACGCTGTGTTGATGCCTGTCCCATGGGGCTTGAACCTGTTTTGTTAAAAAATGCTTCAGAAGTTGAGGAATGGGACATGCTGGAGGCTGAACATGTGATGGATTGCATAGAGTGCGGATCATGCAGCTATACCTGTCCGGCTAATGTTCCTTTGCTGGATTTCATCCGAATGGGAAAATCAAGTGTAAGTCAAATCATCAGATCAAGAAAAAACTAGACGAATGAATACTACGAGATTATCCGTTTCATTATCACCACATGTAAGTCATAAGGACTCTGTGCAGAAAATCATGTACACAGTGGTGATTGCATTGATACCTGCATTTTTGGTTTCTGTATATTTCTTTGGCATTGATGCGATCCGTGTACAGGCAATTGCCGTAGCTGCATGCATTTTCTTTGAATGGGCCATACAGAAATTTCTGATCAAAGGCGACAATACCATCCCCGATGGTTCAGCGATACTAACCGGTATTTTGCTGGCATTCAATGTCCCGGCCAATCTGCCCTGGCATATTATTGTTATTGGCGCACTGGTTGCCATTGGCATCGGCAAAATGTCATTTGGCGGCTTGGGTAAAAATCCATTCAACCCTGCCCTTGTAGGCCGGGTATTTCTCCTGATATCCTTTCCTGTACAAATGACAAGCTGGCCCAAAGTTCAGGTAATGAATTTTGCCATGACAGATGCAGATACAGGTGCTACGCCATTGGCCATATTGAAGGAAGGTATCTCCAATGGTGAACCGGTAAGCAAAGTTCTGGAATCCATGCCTACCTCCTACAGCGACTGGATGATTGGTGAAATGGGTGGTTCCCTTGGTGAAATTTCTGCTCTGGCACTGATTCTCGGTGGTATTTACATGCTTTGGAAAAAAGTCATCAAGTATCATATTCCACTGGCTGTTTTTGGGTCTATAGCTTTATTTACCGGCATACTTAACCTGGTCAATCCTGAGGTTTTTGCCGGGCCGGGCTTTCACCTGCTGACAGGCGGTGTCATGCTTGGTGCCATTTATATGGCCACTGATATGGTAACCTCTCCCATGACCACCAGAGGCATGTGGATATATGGTATAGGCATTGGCGTCATTACTGTCCTCATCAGGGTTTGGGGAGCCTATCCCGAAGGTATTTCTTTTGCAATCCTCATCATGAATGCCTTTGTTCCCCTGATTAACAGGCAAATGAAACCCAAATTATTTGGAAATAACAAAGACAACAAGTAAACAGAGCATCATTATAAAGCATTGAGATTATGGCAAAAAAAGAATCAAATATAGTCAACATGGTAGTAACGCTGTTCCTGATAACAGCGGCAGCAGGGCTTGCGCTGGGCTTTGTTTACAATGCCACAAAAGGCCCTATATCTGAAGCCAAACAAGCAAAGCTTGAGGAGGCCATCAGCCAGGTGCTTCCGGAATTTGACAAACTTGAACCTGCAGATGGAAGCAAAGTAAAAGCTGAAAACGGCACGGACTCTCTGACTTTTTATCCGGCCTACAAAGATGATAAGCATGTAGGTACTGCGGTAAGGACTTATACAGACATGGGTTTCAGCGGCCGCATCTGGATTATGGTAGGTTTTCTGCCTGACGGAACAATCAAAAACACAGCGGTCCTGGAACACAAGGAAACGCCGGGCCTGGGAGATAAGATGGAAGCAGATAAAGGTGATTTCCCAAATCAGTTTGAAGACAAAAACCCTGCTGAATTTGAACTCACTGTCACCAAAGACGGTGGTGATGTGGATGCCATCACAGCAGCCACCATTACCTCACGCGCTTTTTGTGATGCGGCAGAGCGGGCATACAATACATATATGAACCAAAAGAATGGAGGAAATGAATAATGAATCAATGGAAAAATTTTAGTAAAGGATTCATCAAGGAAAACCCTGTATTTGTCTTATTGCTGGGGCTTTGTCCGGTACTGGGTGTAACAACCTCTGCTTTCAATGGTCTGGGAATGGGACTTGCCACAACCTTTGTGCTGGTGATGTCTAACCTGGTTGTTTCTTTGATTAAAAAATCCATCCCGCCAAAAGTGCGCATCCCTTCATTCATTGTGGTGATAGCATCTTTTGTAACCATTGTGGATTTAAGCATGAATGCCTATTTGCCAGCCCTTCACGCTCAGCTCGGTCTGTTTATCCCACTGATCGTTGTTAACTGCCTGGTACTTGGCCGTGCAGAAGCTTTTGCTTCAAAGAACACTCTGGGTTCATCTATTATTGACGGACTTGGGATGGGCTTAGGTTTTGCTTTTGCACTCACCCTGCTGGGAGCTGTCAGGGAAATTCTAGGCAGCCTCTCCATTTTTGGAATTCAGATTGCTCCCGGAGACGGCATGCTGGTATTTGTATTGGCACCAGGTGCTTTTCTCGGACTCGCATATCTGATTGCCATCATGCGCCAAATAACTAAAAATTAAAACGATAAAATCTCAGTGACATGGAATATATACTAATCATTATCAGCGCAATTTTTGTCAACAACATTGTTCTTGCGCAATTTTTGGGAATTTGTCCGTTTGTCGGAGTTTCATCAAAATTAAAAACAGCTTCCGGCATGAGTGGGGCAGTTTTGTTTGTGATGTTTATCGCAACCATAGTAACCTGGCTGATACAGAATTACATACTCATACCATTTGGCATAGAGTACATGCAAACCATTGCCTTTATTCTTGTTATTGCCTCCCTGGTTCAGATGGTTGAGATTATGCTCAAAAAAATCAGTCCATCCCTGTATCAGGCACTGGGTGTTTTCCTGCCACTTATCACCACCAATTGTGCCATCCTGGGTGTTGCCTTGTTAACAATTCAGAACAACTTCAACCTACTTGAGGCTGTTTTCTTTGCCATAGGAAATGCAGGTGGTTTTGCCCTGGCTCTGGTTTTATTTGCGGGCCTGCGGGAACACCTCGATCTGCTGAACCTGCCCAAAGGCATGCGTGGCGTACCTGCAGCTATGGTTGTTGCCGGTATTCTTGCCCTTGCTTTTATGGGTTTTGCCGGTCTGGTTTAAGGAATCTAAACATATTTATTCTAAGAGCTTTTTCTGTTTTCGGGAAGGCTCTTTTTTTTATGCTGTATAACAGATATGATAATTACAGCCGGCATAAACATTTACATCAGTTTTGTGTTTAACCAGTGAACACAAATCAAAATAAAAGAAACATTATGAGTAATTATTCAGATCAAGCAAAAGCAGTATTTGACTTTATAGGGACACTTTCAAAAGAAAATCCCGGCATTGCAGAAGGTTTTGCTACAATGCACAAAGCCACCGGTGAGGATAAAGCCCTCAGTGCAAAACACAAAGAACTTATAGCCCTGGGGATTGCCATCTCTATTCGCTGTGAAGGATGTATTGCATGCCATGTAAAAGATGCACTCAAACAAGGTGCCAGCCACGAAGAAATCGTGGAAACCATTGGCGTAGCTGTTGTTATGGGTGGTGGCCCATCAATCGTTTATGGCGATAAAGCCTATAAAGCGATGAAAGAAATGATGTAAAAATCATCCAGGACTTCAAAAAAATCAAAGCCTGTTCCTCATCGGAACAGGCTTTTTTTAAACAATGGCGTCAATTCACATCGCACCAGTTATTTATTCACAGGTTACTTAACAGACGCAGATATATTGCCCTGCGTTGCCTGTAGAAGAAAAAATTTTCACCCGGAAGTTTTTTTGACTACAAATATGTGTTTCAGATTTCCGTAAAAAGAATCAAAACAAAATGACCGATAATACGTCAGGCATTCTGCAAACAGAGAAACAGCTTATTTTGATTCCCTGAATTCAGACTGAATGGCTTTGAATGTATCCTGAACGGAAATAATTTTTTCAGCCAGGTAGGCATTGGTACCTGCAAAAGCATAACCATTTTTAAAGTTACCTTTGAACGCACTAACCAAGGCATTGATAATGCAGTATGGCGTTGAAGATATATCACAGGATTTGATGCATTTGAAAGGACAGCGTACAGGATGTTTTTTACCCAGCTTTATTTTATCGATAAACCTGCTGCTGATTGCCCTTCCCGGCATGCCAACAGGACTAACAATTACCTCCAGATCTTCCTTTTTGGCTTCAATATATGAATTTTTAAATGCTTCGGAAGCATCACATTCTGTTGTTGTAACGAAACGTGTTCCCATCTGCACTCCAGTGGCACCATGTTTTAGCATATCGGAAATATCCTGGCCCGAATACACCCCTCCGGCTGCAATCACTGGAATTTTTTTATTCCATTTTTCTTCAAATTCTCTGACCACTGACACCACTTCAGGAAGCAGATGTTCCAGGGAATAGTTCTCATCTTCAATTTGTGATAGCTTAAATCCAAGGTGTCCACCGGCTTTTGGACCTTCAACCACTACAGCATCGGGCAGATAATCATAATTTTGTTTCCATTTGCTGCAGATAATTTTAGCCGCTCTGGCGGATGATACAATGGGAACCAGCTGAGTAACACTATCCTTTTTCAGGAATCCCGGCAAGTCAAGAGGCAGGCCGGCACCACTGAAAATAATATCAGCTTTTTCAGCAATGGAGGTTCTCACCATATCAGCGAAATTTGACATGGCAACCATCACGTTAACGCCAAGAACGCCATTTGATTTGCTTCTGAATTTTTGTATTTCATTCCTCAGGCCCTGAATACTGTCATCCAGGAAATTGGAGTTTTTCTGACGGTGCAGAATCCCCAGACCGGCACTGGCAATAACACCGACACCACCCTGGTTTGCCACTGCCGAAGCCATGCCCGACAATGATATACCAACACCCATACCGCCCTGAATGATGGGCAGCGGGATACTAAGTCTCCCAATTTGCATTGGAACCATTTTTCTTATACTGTTTATCATAATGTAATCCCGGTCATCCGGGTAATTTTAATTCAAAATATGTATGTTTTGCGGAAAATAATATGACGTGCAAAATCAAATCATAACCTGCTACAAAGGTAATCAAAATACATGAGCAAGATCAAAATATCTCATCTGCAATATAAATGCCGCTCATACCTAAACCCGGGAGATTATGTAAACATATACCCCTAATAAACACAAACTTAATCCACACCAAAGTATCAACTTTTCAGAACATTTACGAACTATATTTGTACACTTTACAAAAATTCCTCGTTGTTAAGGCTTTCACAAGCTTAAAAACATTACTTTTGCGGCGATTTTAACATAATAAAGAATATGACTTCTAATGCATTCAAAATAAATCTTAATTCGGAGATTGGAAAACTCAATGGTGTAATTCTGCATACACCCGGGGCCGAGGTTCAGAACATGACACCGGAAAATGCCGAGCGTGCCCTGTACAGTGATATTCTAAACCTGAAAGTAGCCCAGGACGAATACAGCCAGCTTTCAGGTTTCTTATCAAAAATCACAAATACTTATGAGGTCAAAGCCCTCTTAACAGATTTATTGCAAAACAGTCGTTTGCGTGAGAATCTGCTTGACAGAATTTGTGAAAATGAAAATGCATCACACCACAGCCACATCATTGACGGACTGGACTATCAGGAACTGGCACGGCAAATGATAGAAGGGGTCGTAATGACAAAAGATACCCTTACTGCTTATCTGAGTAAGCAACGCTACGCACTGAAGCCATTGCACAACTTTTTCTTTACCAGAGATGCATCCGTAGCCATCAACGATAAGATTCTCATTTCCCGCATGGCCAATAAGGTCAGAGAAAGAGAATCCATCATCATGCAGTCAATTTTTGATTTCCACCCCTTATTTTCGGCATCCACAGTAAATCCGGTGGAAGACAAATTTTTTCATGAAGATATTACCATAGAGGGTGGTGATGTTTTGGTTGCCAGAGAAGATGTGCTTCTCATCGGAAACGGTTCCAGAACAACATCTCAGGGAATTGATTACATTCTGCACCGCCTGCGGGACCGCAAAGAAAACATGCACATCATTGTTCAGGAATTGCCATATACTCCGGAATCCTTTATCCATCTTGACATGGTATTTACATTTCTTGACAAGGATAAGTGCATGATATATGAGCCGATCATTCTCAAACCCAGCCGTTACCAGACTGTCCACATCAGCGTGGATAACGGCAGGGTAAAAATACAAGAGGAAGAAAACATTCTCACTGCACTCAGCAGTCTGGGGATAGACCTGGAGCCGGTAATGTGCGGAGGAACCACAGACCCCTGGATACAACAACGGGAACAATGGCACAGTGGGGCCAACTTTTTTGCATTTGCGCCCGGTAAAATTGTCGGATACGAGCGTAACAGCTACACCATTGATGAACTTAATAACCACGGTTTTGAAGTCATTAAGGCCAGGGATGTAATACGGGACAAAGCTCACCCTGATGATCACAAACGCTGCGTGGTTACCATTGAAGGCTCTGAATTATCACGAGGCGGTGGTGGTGCCCGATGCATGACCATGCCTTTCAACCGTGATGATGTTGAATGGTAAAAATCCGGGAATCTTTTAATGTCAGATACAATTACGGGAACAAAACAAGACATACCACTTCGCAGGGATAAAAACCTGTATATCATTTTTGCCATCACCCTGATGGCTGTCATGGGTGTTGCCAGTATTACACCGGCTTTTCCGGAAATCATCAAGGCTTTTGGCATCAACAAAAAGGAAGTAGCCTACCTGATAACGGTATTCACCCTGCCCGGTATATTTCTGGCACCGGTAATGGGTGTGCTGGCCGACCGTTATGGCAGGAAAATCATCATTATTCCTTCCCTCTTTTTATTTGCCATTGCCGGATTTGCCTGCACATTTGCACAGAGTTTCACTACTCTGCTCATATTGCGCTTTTTTCAGGGCATAGGTATGTCTTCTCTGGGAATGCTCAACGCCACCATGATCGGGGATTTGTACTCAGGAAATAAACGCAGTACAGCTATGGGTTATGTATCAGGCGTGCTAAGCATTGGTACGGCCACATATCCTGCCATTGGAGGCGTTCTGGCAGACATAGCCTGGAATATTCCGTTCACCTTACCCCTACTTGCCATCCCTGTTGGTTTTGCAGTAATATTCAGCCTCAACAACCCTGAGCCACACAAAAACACCCGACTTGTTGAATATCTCAAAAGAACCTGGAAGACCATCAACCGGAAAGCTGTCTGGGGATTGTTTCTTAATACCCTGCTTATGTTTGTCATTTTGTACGGTGCTTATCTGAGTTTCTTTCCTCTGTTACTTGAGCAGGATTTTGGTGCAAGCTCCACAATAATCGGACTTACCATGTCAGCCATGTCTCTTACCACAGCGGTAGTTTCTACCCTAAACGGCAGATTGAAAAAGCGCTTTTCTCACAAACAACTGCTTTTTTACAGCATTTCCAGCTATGTCATTGCCATGCTGGTTCTTGCTACGGCTCAGCACTGGTGGAGCATTGTGATGGGTGTAGTCATATTCGGCAGCGGACACGGTTTAATGATTCCCAACTTTCAGACTATGTTGATTGGCTTTGCCAGCATCAACGAACGGGCTGCTTTTATGTCGGTAAATTCAATGGTTCTGCGTATCGGACAAACAGTGGGACCGGTTGTTATCGGTCTGTGTCATGTTTTCGGAGGGTTGCGGTCAGGTTTTTTCGGTGGTGCTGTCATAGCTGTTGTTATGTTTCTGGTTTTGATTTTTATGATACAGGAACCTCCAGGACAGGAAGGACAATAAAACAACATACAAAGAGCCCAACTAACCTAGCTTGCCGAATGCATTATTCCTCAACAGGTACAGCTTCGCTTTCCAGCAATTTTGTTCTCAGGCGCTCAGAATCTGCGCGGATTTTTTCTCTCACCTTTTCCAGTGCAATTCCCACTGTCTCGTTCAGAATTTTCCTGTAAGCAGAATTTACATCGTATCCAAAATACAATGCATAGGTAGCCTGTCCCTTACCCCTGCCTGAATATTTTCCTATCAGGCGGCCCTGCAGATCCACAATGCGCACCTCAACCTCAACTTCCTTAGACTCAAGCATCATCGGAAAACCGAGCAAATTGATGGTATAAAGCGTTAATCCTGAAGCCAGAAACCATCCCCAACCACCATTGGATTTCAAAATCCGGCTACTGTAAAAGGCGCTGCCATATTTGTCACCATATGGATTCATGATGTTGGTTTCCATTTCTTCGCGAAACATATGAAATTCTTCACGGTCAATTAACTGATTTTGATATTCATCACCCGAGTACAGTTGCATTGCGGGCAATTTGGGATCTATGGGGTCTGTTTCCGGTTCCATCATCATGGGATGATAGCTTCGGCAACCTATCAGCAATAGCATGCTACTAAAAAAAATAATGAATTTCTTCATGGTTTTGTGTTTTTTTAAAGATACAAATTTCCGGGCAATGCAGCATAAAAAAAGACAGCTCATAAGAACTGCCTTTTTGTGACCCAGGGAGGAATCGAACCCCCAACCTTCAGAACCGGAATCTGACGCTCTATCCAATTGAGCTACTGGGCCGCTTTTGTGCTGCAAAAATACAAAATTTTATTGTATTGCGAATTTTTGTAATTTTAAACTGTAAAAATTACTCAAACGGAACAATTTTTGTTTGGGAAAGCCTGATATGCAAATGAAAAGAAGCATCTTACCATTTATCATACTTGTCTGGCTGGTCGGTTTTTCCGGTACTGTACTGCATGGACAGGAAAAAAGCACGCCGGATTATGACTTATTGATGGCAGCCGATGCCGGTAGCCTGAAGCACGTACGCATTGCCATTATAGAGGGCGCAAATCCGGATGCCCGCACAGAATATGGTGTTACCCCTTTGATGTATGCTGCCCAGGCTGGTTATCTTGAAATTACGGAATTACTGATCAAAATGGATGCCAGCATTGATGCAACTCCGTACAATTCTAACCGCACATCATTGATGGCTGCAGTTGAAAACGGACATGTTGAAGTAGCTGAGTTTTTAATCCGCAAAGGAGCTGATCTTACCATTACTGATTTCAGGGAAAGAGGCCTCATGCATAAAGCTGCCTTATCGGGGGTCTGGGAAATGTGTGACCTGCTGATATATTATGATATGCCGGCAGATCCCGTAGATATTGAAAAAAGGACTCCCTTGATGCTTGCCGCTTTTGACGGTTTTGATGCCAGCATCAGGGTGCTTTTGGCCAATGGTGCTGATGTAAACCACCGGGATGTTAACCTCAACACAGCACTGCATATGGCAGCCCAAAACGGACATGTAAAGGTAATTGCTGAATTGTTGAAGGCAGGTGCGGACACTGAGGCCAAAAATGAGGAAGGATACACGCCCCTTGACCTGGCCGTCATGTATGGCAGACTGGAAAGCAGCAAGCAACTCAGGGAGAGCGGTGCACAGATAAATGACTCCATCAGGCCGGCTTTTAATCAACTCACTCTGGCAAAAAAATCAGGCAACCGAAAATTGGTACGGTATCTGAAGGATCAGGGTGCAAGGAATAATATCAGACCTTATTTCACAAGTGCCGGCCTGGGTATGAATATTCTAAGCAATCGCCAGAACACCATTCTTTCCGGTTTACTTACATTGCATGAAGACAAATACAATCTTGACATTGACATCATTGTCGGCACACGTGGCAAAAAAAGCCTTGTACCTGTCCCCATCACGGACAACCACACATATCTGATATATGAAAACCGGTATATTGCTGGCCTTGGAATAAACAAGAATTTTGAATTCAGCAAAGATATTTCAGGCTGGAGATACGGATTCACTGCCGGGATAAATCATATGTACACATGGGCAAACTATACAGGATACAGGCCAGATCCGGCAGATGATTTTACCACAGGATTTGCAGGCTCTTTGTATGCCCGATATGATTTATTCAAAATATCATCCGGCTATCAATACCTTAATCTTCCGGTGAATAACTACACTCCCCATCACTTTTTACTGAACTTCCACCTTTATTTGAATTTTGACAGAGATATTTATTACAACATTCTCCTATGAAAAATGATTTACGCAATATTGTTTTAATTATTTGTCTGTCATGTGGTATCTTCATATTTTTAACAACATGTGAGACCGACTATGTTGATTACGACAACATCAACTGTGATGAATGTTATGTAGAAAAGCCCGGATTATCATATCTCAAAATCAATTTCAGTACCGATGTTAATGATACTGTCTGGTTTGAAGTTTACCGTGGATATGTTGATGACTCAATGCTGGAATGGAAAGGCTGGGCTACAGAAAGTCCTCTGTATCTTTATCAGACACCCGTTGATAATTTATATTCAGTCAAAGCAACCTATCTGAAAGATGATGCATCTATATCTGTAATTGACGCTGATGAGCTGGAGACACATCTTATCAAAAACTACTGTGATGAAGATTGTTACATCATAACCGGCGGCGTTTACAATGTAGAACTGGAAGAATAGAATTATGGAAAAAGCCTGCATTCAGGTTTACACGGGGAACGGAAAAGGAAAAACTACGGCAGCCATTGGTCAGGCAGTCAGGGCAGCCGGCCGAGGCTTGCGGGTTTGTATTATACAGTTTATGAAAGGACAGGCATACGGGGAACACAGCAGCCTGAAATCCATTGAGAAAATTGATATTGTCCAGGCAGGTACAGAAGATTGTATTCGAAAAGAGGAAGTTGAGCAAAAGCATATTGATGCGGCCAGGCAAGGTCTGAAAATTGCCAGTGCAAAAATCAAATCCGGAGATTATGAAATTGTAATACTGGATGAAATCAATGTTGCAATCTGGTTTGGCTTGATCAAACTTTCAGATGTAATGAAACTGCTTAATGCAAAACCGGACAATATTGAATTGATATTAACGGGGAGATATGCAGCCGAAGAAATCATTTCAGCCGCTGATCTTGTCACAGAAATGAAACCGGTAAAACACCCGTATGATCAAGGCCTGACGGCAAGATCCGGAATTGAATTTTAGCAATGTAAAAAGAATCATTTTTTTTTATATATTTGAAATCATAGACAGATTATGTTTAACCAGATTAAAGGGGACTTATTATGAAACAATTTACCAGCCTGTTATTGGCTATGCTATTTGCAGGCATGACATTCGCACAGACAACAATTGATCTGCAGAATGATGCCACCGAATTGAACATAAAATCAGCCACTTCAGCAACACTGCAAGTGGAAAACAAAATCAAGGAACTGGATCTGAAAAGTCAGACAGGTGAACTTGGAGATTTCACGCAAATTGAACTGAAATCTTACCAAAAAAATCTTTCCGGAACACCGGGAACACCTAATCTGCCGGTGCACAGCCGAATGATTGAGATTCCACATGGTGCTGAGATTGTAGTAACAGTTGTTGACTATGATGAACAGGTTTATGATCTGGATGATTTTGGCATGGACAAAATCGCTCCTCTACAGCCATCCTATGCCAAAAACACCGATCCCGAAGATATTATCTATCATTATGATACAACCCTGTACAGCAGTGATCAGTGGATTGATCCCGAAATAGTCACAGCAAGCCTTAACGGTGTCATGAGGGGAGTAAATACAGGACAAATCACAATCAACCCTTTCCGGTATAACCCGGGGACCAATGAACTGGCAGTTTTGAATAACATCAAAATTGACATCAGCTTTGAAGGTGGAAACCAGTCGATCACCGAAAACAAGAAGCAACAATACTATTCACCTCAGTTTTCTCCGGCTTACAGCATGTTGCTGAATTACCAGGAACCCGCTAACAAAGATTCTTTTACCAGCTATCCCATCAAATATGTTATTGTTGCTGACAGACAGTTTGAAACAACCCTGCAACCTTTCATAGAATGGAAAACAAAGTCAGGTTATAATGTTGTTGAAGCCTATACAGACGACATTGGAACTACAACCACGGATATTCAAAATTACCTTCAGGGATTGTATGATGCCGGAACTGCATCAGACCCGGCCCCTACTTACGTGCTGATTGTCGGTGATCAGGACGGAAGCTACAGTGTCCCGGCTTTTGACGCAGAAACAGGAGATCATGTAACTGATTTATATTACGCATGCTATGACGGAAGCAATGATAATATTCCCGATTTATACATGGGAAGAATGTCAGCCAACAGTACCACAGAATTACAAAACATAATGGATAAAATTATCCCGTACGAAAAATACACCATTCCGGATGGAAACTTTCTCAACAAAGCCATGCTGATTGCCGGTGTAGATGGGAATTATGCTCCCACCCACGGCGATGGTACCATCAGTTATGGCATCCGTGAATATTTCAATACCGCCCATGGCTTCTCCGATATTTATGCGTACTATCACACCTACACAAGTGGTGATTATCATGTAATGAGTTCCACCAGCGGCGCGGCTGCAGGAGATATCATCAGCAAAATATCAGATGGTGTGGGTTTTGCCAACTATACTGCGCATTGTAACTGGAATGGATGGGGTGACCCCTCAGTGACAAACTCAGATATCGCCTCTTTTAACAACCAGGATGAATATGCCTTTATGATTGGAAATTGTTGCCTTTCATACAAGTTTGATGAAAGCGATGCTTTTGGCGAAGAGGTACTACAAACAGCAAATAAAGGAGCTATCAATTATATCGGGACATCCAACAACTCATACTGGGATGAAGATGTGCACTGGGGTATTGGTCTCACCAGTCTTGAAATTAATGAAACCAATGTGCCAAACCACGATTATAGCAATACAGGTCAGGGTGGATATGATGGCATCTGGCATGAACACGGAGAAAGTTTTGACCAGTGGTTCTTTACAGGTGGACAGATGGTATACTGCAGCAACTTGCAGGTAGAGGCAAGTTCTACAAGCAGAAAAAAGTATTACTGGGAAATTTATCACAACTCCGGAGACCCTTCCCTCATGCCTTACATGACCGAGCCGGACCCCCTTTCCATCAACTACACAGACCCTTACGTGGGATCTACTACACTTACTGTAACCACAGAACCATATACTTATGTGGCAATTTCACAAAACGGAGAACTTCTGGATGCAAAATGGAGCGGTTCCGGAACAACGGTTGATCTGAGCTTCGCATCACTTACAAGTGATCCGGCAAGCATTGTGGGAACAAAACAAAACAGAGCCCCTGATATCAATGACTTCACACCCATTTCTCCAAACCCACCTGTAGCGGATTTCTCAGGAACACCAACCACACTGCTGGAAGGAGACTCTGTCACATTCTCCGATTTGTCTGATTATGCAGCAGAATACAACTGGGACTTTGGAGATGGCAATACATCAACAGAAGCCAATCCTGTACATACGTATATGACTGCCGGAACATATACCGTCAGCCTTGAGGTAACAAATGCTTTGGGCAATGATACCGAAACAAAGGTTGATTACATCACGGTAAATCCAAACACCAACCCACCGGTTGCTGATTTTGAAGCGGATGTAACAACGGTAACCACCGGCGGAACAGTAAATTTCACTGATTTATCCACCAATCTGCCGGATTCCTGGGAATGGAATTTTGAGGGCGGCACACCTGCGACAAGTACAGACCAAAACCCATCGGTAACATACGATGCTGCCGGCACTTACACCGTGGAACTCACGGCATCCAACAGTTACGGATCCGATACGGAAACCAAAGTGGATTACATTACCGTAGAATTGCCTTCCTATTGCGATGCAGGCTCAAACAGTACTGCTTATGAATACCTTTCAAATGTTGTGCTTGGAACCATTGACAACGATTCCGACCAAACATCCTATTCTGATTTTACAGCAATGACAACCGACGCCGCTCCCGGTGATGAGCTTGCATTTACGGCAACCATCAGCAATCCTTATTCTTCTGATCATGTGCTTGTGTGGGCTGACTGGAACCGCGATGGCGATTTTACTGATACCGGTGAATCGGTGTATACTTCTGCTGATGGAGAAGGGCCACATTCAACCACCATTACGGTACCGGCAGGCACGACACCTGGCCCTGTGAGAGTACGCGTACGCCTTGAAGACAATGGAAGCGGACCTGTGAATGATCCGTGCGGAAATTCAGACTTTGGTGAAGTTGAAGACTATACAATCAATGTTATTAGTCCCGATGTACCACCTGTAGCATCATTTACTGCCAGTCCACTCTCAACTTGCGATGGTATTGTTGATTTCACTGATGAATCCAGCTATGCGGAATCATGGGCATGGGACTTTGGTGATGGAAACACTTCTACCCAGCAAAACCCCACGCACACCTACACTGCTGATGGTACTTATACCGCAGAACTTACGGTTTCCAATGCCTATGGCACCGATACACATACAGAAACAAACTATATTACCGTGGATATGCCGGATGCGCCTGTAACAACCGATGCAACATCCTGCGGTCCTGCTGACTTAACGCTTTCTGCCAGTGGAAGTGGTTCGTTAAACTGGTACGATGCTGAAACCGGAGGAAACCTGATTTCCAGCGGCACCAGCTATACCAATTATTTTGATGTAACAACCACATATTATGTAGAAAGTGAAATACCTGGAACGACATATTCTGTTGGCAAACTTGATAATACAGGTGATGGCGGTTATTTCGGTAATGTAAATTATGTGCACGGACTGATTTTTGATGCTTATACAGATTTTACCCTAAACAGTGTAAAAGTTTATGCTGATGGTGCCAAAGACAGGGTTATTAATCTTAAAAATGAATCCGGCACCGTCATTGAAACTCGCACGGTTGCTGTGCCCGATGGTGAAAGCAGAATTGATCTGAACATTGATGTTCCTGCCGGCGTAAATTATACCATTGAATGTGACGGAGATGCAGACCTGTACAGAAACAGTAACGGATCTACTTACCCTTATGAAGTGGCAGATGTCGTCAACATACATTACAACACTGCTGACAATACAGCCTACTATTACTATTTCTATGATTGGGAAATCTCTGAAGGCTCCTGTGTAAGTGCCCGCACTCCGGTGACCGCAACTGTAAACACCATACCAACGGTAGATCTTGGTGCAGATCAAAGCATTTGTGAAACCGACGATGCCACATTTGATGCCGGAGCAGGATTTTCAAATTACGCATGGTCAAATGCCTCAAGCAACCAAAGTATTACAGTAAATACAGCTGATGTTTATTCTGTTACCGTAACAGATGCCAATGGATGCGATGCTGAAGATACTGTTGAATTGCTTGTAGATGCAATGCCGACCATTGCAATTGATGCAGTCGGAGATTTGTGTGAAACCGATGCAGCATTAACACTCAATGCAACACCTGCAGGCGGAACATGGAGTGGAACAGGTGTCACAGGCGATCAGTTTGATCCCGGCACCGGCGCCGGTGATTACACGATTACTTACGAAGCAACAAATGGAGAATGTAATACTTCTGACAACATATCTATTCACGTAGATGCCATGCCCGATGCTACCATAGACCCGGTTAGCTCACTCTGCCTTAGCGATGCAGCCATCACTCTCACCGCAGCAACAGCAGGCGGCACATGGAGCGGCACAGGCGTATCCGGCGATCAGTTTGACCCTGCAACTGCCGGCATTGGCACACACACTGTCACTTATGAAGTAACAAACGGTGCGTGTACAGAAACAGACAACATCACCATTGATGTAACAGATGTTGCAGATGCCAGCATTGATGCCGTAGCCGACATGTGTGAATCCGACGGCAGCATTACCCTGACAGCAGCAACAGCAGGCGGAACATGGAGCGGTACAGGCATCACGGATGC
>JBKGYK010000063.1:0-19656 GCA_046546095.1 Bacteroidales bacterium | reverse complement strand
GCGTTGTGCTGCTGCCATCGCAAATGTCGGTGTCAGCACCGGCATCCGCAGTTGGAAGCGGATGTACAGTGACCTGAACGGTATCTTCATCCGTGCAGGAATTTACACCGGTTACCGTCACGTAATATTCGGTATCCGCGGTAGGAGATACGTTGATATCCTGCGTGTTGTCACCTGTACTCCATGCGTAAGAACTTCCGCCGCTGGCAGAAAGCGTTGCTGTTTCACCCATGCAAATCTCCTGATCGGCACCTGCATCAGCAGTTACGGAAAAGACATTGATCATCACCGAATCGCTGTCGGAGCAGCCGTTGGCATCGGTGACAGTGACAATGTATTCGGTATCGCTGCTTGGTGTGACATTGTCAGAAGCAGTGATGGCACCGTGACTCCATGCATAATCCACCCCGCCCGTAGCGGTGATGCCGGCCGTTTCGCCAAGGCAAATGTCCTGATCAGCGCCGGCATCCGCTGTTGGCAGCGGGTTGACAGTGACCTGTACGGTATCGGCGTTTTCACAGCCAAAAGCATCGGTTACGGTGACGCTGTACTCAGCATCTGCAGCCGGACTGACAGAAATATCAGCCGTTGTCTCACTTGTGCTCCACAGGTAATCCACGCCACCGGTAGCAGAAAGCGTTGTGCTGCTGCCATCGCAAATGTCGGTGTCAGCACCGGCATCCGCAGTTGGTAATGCATGTATTGTGAGATCGGTGGTCCAGATGTCGCTCGTGTAAACCGGGTGGGAAGCCTGGAGACGGATTTTGTATGCGGAGCCGTCAGATAAGTTGGCAGGCAGTGTTGCCGTGATGCTTCCTGAGTTATTGCTGGCAAGGCTTCCGATAATTGTCGGAGAGGCAAAGCTGCCACTGGCATCGGAAAGTTCAGCCGTAAATACATTTTCTGTAAGGAAATCGCCTGTAGCCTGATAATCGATCGTAAATGATTCTCCAGCACAAAATTCACTACCGCTTAGGTTAGTGATTTCCAGTTCGTAAAGGTCAATGATTTCGATCTGTCCGCTAATTAGTCCGGTTTCAACTTCATTGTAATTAACATCAATGAATTCAAATTCGGTAGGTGTATTAATAAATTCCACAGGAGAGATGTCTCCAATATTCCCGACAAGGGTGAATTGCATGACGAACAAGGCGGAATCATCTGCTAGGCTGAGGCCTGTCAGGTTTGGATCATTCCAGCTAAAGCTGATGTTTCCACTACCCGCATTGTCGGTTCCGAAATTGCTGTAAGCCATATCATCCAGTCCGTATTGACTGATGGTATCAAAGCTTGCGATGGCAGGATCAAAGCTGATGCTTCCCTGCATAGCCATAATATCCTGGAACCCGTCAGCCCTGACAGCCACTTGTACCTGCGCCCCAATAGCATCTTCAACCGAATCAGCATGAATAACAAGTGAATCAGATATGCTGGTATTGGTGATGAAAATGGTTTCCGGAATGTGTGTGAAGTCTACCGGGTTGTAAGAAGTGTCTGTGAATTCGGTTTGGGTGGGCGAATTATCAAGGCTTACATCAGTTTGCGTGCCATTGCTGCCAAGGGCTTCGAAACGCAGGGCGAAGATTGTTTCCCCATCAGAGAGGCTTTCACCGCTGAAATCTGCATCATTCCAGCTAAATGTCAGTATACCGGATGCTGTGTTTGATGTGCCGAAATTACCGGAATTCATGTCTGGCAGATTGTAAGTTTCGGTATTTACAAAATCGAGTACAGCCGGATCCCAGTTAATGCTTCCCTGAATTCCCAACATATCACTAAAGTGACTTGCTTTAACGGGGACAAGAATCTCATCACCATTTTGCACACTGTCGTCAGCGATTTCAATGGTGAGTTCATCTCCGGGTTGTGGATCTTCGAGAATGTTTACCTGTCCTGTCTGGTCAAACACAGTTAATTCGGTGTAGCTGTCATCAACAACTTCCACTGGTGTCACGGCATCGCTGAGTAAAACCGGAGTGCTGTTTCCTGCAGTTCCTGTCACTTCAAAGCGCATGGCAAAGAGGGTGCTGCCATCCGGAAGGCTTTGTCCCGAAAGGCCTGAGTCATACCATGAGAATGTCAGGTAACCTGAGCCTGTCTGGCTTGTTCCGAATGAACTGCTGCTCATATCGGGCAATCCGTATTGTTCGGTTTCAATGAAGCTGAGTTGTGATGCATCAAATTCGATGGTTCCCTGCATGGACAAAATGTCCGTGAAATCTTCAGCCGTAAAGGCAATCACGACTTCAGAGCCGGGAATTCCGCTGTCACTACCCAGTCGTAGGGTAACTGAACCGGTCTGAGCCATTGTGGTCATGCCGATGCAGATACTTAATATGATTAAAAATAATCGTTTCATAATTCTGATTTTAAAGCATTCAACCAATACTGATTACCGGATAATTAATTTGCGGTTCAGTGTTTTGTCTCCTGCAATAAAGCGCAGAATGTAGGTTCCGGGACTAAGATTTTGCCCGGTTTGTCTGTTGCTGTTCCATTCAAGACCATGCACACCTGCATTGTATGACTGATTATGTGTCCAGATTTTTTGCCCGGTCAGACTCAGAATTTCCATCCTGACTTCTTGTTTTTTGCTGATGTAAAATTCGATATGGGTCATTTCATGCATTGGGTTAGGATGAACGCTGAGCTTTGTAGCCTGAGCATCATCCATTCCTGTGCTTACCGGATTAATGCTGATGCTTCCACCTTGCAGATTGATATCCAGGATGTCCAGATCGCTGGTATAAGCTTCTGCTGCCGTCAGTGCCGAAGTGAAACCAATTGCAGTACCGGCATCAGATGTGGCATCAGTGATTCTGAAATTCAGGGTAAAGAGCGCTGTGTTTTCATCCAGCGTTTGACCGGTTGCATTTTCTGTACTCCACAGGCAGGTGATGATTCCGTTATCTGCCATGCTCGTGCCGGTGAATGTTTCCAGTGCATTGTTGTCAATGCCCTGGAATTCCAGTTTGTCAGCATCAAACTCAATGCTCATCTGGAAACCACTGATGTTGCTGAAATCACTGGCATAAACCGGCATGCTGACAACATCGTTTTCAAATGCCTGGCTGTTTTCAATCACAAAGCCAAGATCTTCATTGTCAGACTTAGCAATGTTGTTGTTCCATGAATTGTTTACGTCCCCCAGTTTAATGCCAACAAAATTCTGGTCTCCGGCTTCTGTTGCACTGCTGTATGAACGTGTATGTTCATACGGGAAGGGGTTCATCGCATCCGGGAACACATAATCGCTGTTAACGAAAGTCCAGAGGTCTCCACCAGGGAAACTGGTGCTGGTTTGGAGAATCATAGCCCGGGTATAAACGATGTCAAGTGTGCTGACAGATTGGGAGCGGTTTACATCAGCTGCAATTACTTTGTATGCTGAGCCAAGGTTTTGTACGCCGAGTATGTGTCGTTGCATCAGGATGATGTCCAGGGTTGATACACCATTGTTTGTGGTAACATCATTGTTTTTTGATGGTGCAATCACACACGTGCTGCCATTGTCAACATCAAAATTGTACAAGCCTTCGGTTCCGGTTGTCATGCTGTCAGTCTGATCACCGGATAAGTCGAGATTGACGCCATTTACAGGCAGGCCTGCTTCATTCATCACAGCACCTGCAATGGTAACTGTGGCCGGAGTTCCTGAAACGCTTACGGTAGTACTTCCGGGAGCACTTTCGCATCCGTAAACAATGGCTGTAACCTCATATACGCCGTCAAGGGCAGAGGTGGCATTGTCAATTTCAGGATTTTGTATGCTTGAGGTAAAGCCGTTTGGACCTGTCCAGCTGTAGTTAGCGTAGTCTACTGTGCTGGCTGTGAGTTCCAGTGTCCCATCCAGCGGCACAGGTGAATTGCTGCCTGCTACCGGCGCAGAAGGTATGGGATTGACTGTTATCGTTACCTCGTCAGAATCGGTACAACCGTTAGCATCGGTAACAAAGACAGTGTAAGTTGTTGTGCTTCCCGGATCAGCGGTTGGATCGGCAATGTCCGGGTCACTAAGTCCGCTGGTTGGTAGCCATGAGTATGTAAGGCCACCACTTGCATTGAGCTGATGGCTTTCACCTGCGCAGATGGCTGCATCACTACCTGCATCGGCCTGAACGGTACTTATTTCAAATTCCGCAGGACTGGTTCCGTAAAAGTTGTTGTTATCGGCATCGCTAACTCTGACAAGGCATTGCTGTGATGCTTCATTCGGAATTGTCCAGTCATACGTGTATAGGCTGGTGTTGTAATTATCCACGATGGAAGTCCAGGTAGAACCTCCGTCGGTAGAGTAAGCCAGATCAAAATTATCTGACGTGCCGTTTGGTGTCCAGCTTATGGATTCGGTTGTACATCCGTTCCATATCTCACCTCCTGCAGGTGCATCAACTGTGATATCAATAGCTGCTGTGCCAATGGCAAAAACCTGGTCACTCATGTCGGTTTTACAAGTATTTACATTGTCTGTTACTTTGATCAGGCAATTTTGAGAAGTGTTGCCGGGAACAGTCCAGCTGTAGGAATCAGACGTGATGTTTTGGTTATAAACAATGTTTGTCCAGTTGCTTCCGCCATCAGTAGAGTAATCAATATCATAGTAGTTGGAAACCCCGTCACTGTTCCACAGTATGTCGTAAGTGGAACCATTTGTGAGGCTCTCACCACCGTTTGGTTGGCTTACTGTAATGGCAGGTGAAATGGTAAATGTGGTATCACTGATATCGGTTTTTATACTGTTGCTGTTATCCGTAACACGCACCAGGCATCCAGATGACGGAGAATTGGGCAATGTCCAGTCGTAAGTATTATTAAATCCTGTGCTGTAATAGGATGACTGAATGGTACTCCAGTTCTGGCCATTATCAATGGAATATTCAATTTTGAAATAATTGCCGGTTCCTCCGGATGTCCAGGTGATACTGGTTTCTGTACACACACGCCAGACTTCACCGCCACCATCACCATTTGGTGTAACCAGGACAATGCTGGGTTCAATGCTGAAAACATCGTCGCTGATATCATAAACAGAGGGATCGTTGTAGTGGCTTACTTTCACAAGGTTCTGATCACCGGGATTGTCAGGAATGGTCCAGCTATAGGAACCATCGTTTTCAGTTACTTCAGCGATCTCCTGCCAGGATGCACCGTTGTTATCAGAATATTCAAGTTTTACATAATTTCCGTCGATATATTCATCCGTCCAGGTAATGTTATAGCTGCTTCCAATGTAATATGTTTCTCCGCCATTGGGATTGGTCAAAGCCACATCTCCGGGTGTCACTGAAAAGTAGTCATCACTTACATCATAGATGCATGAGTTATCATAATCTACAATTTTGAATTTCCACTGTGAAGATGGATTGTTTGGGATTGTATAGTTATAGTAATCGGAATAGGTGTAATCCAGATAAGTCCAGGGGCCGTCATCCACAGAGTAGTAAATCTTAAATTTTGTGGATGTTGAGGCTGACACCCATTCGATGGTCTGGCTGGTTCCTACCTGCCAGAATTCACCGCCGTTGGGTGATGTGACGATGATGTCCTCATTTTTATTAATGGTAAAGGAAGCATCGCTTACATCAGTGGCTTCAGCATTGTCTGCATCGCTGACCCGAATCCGGCAGTTGTCCGATTGAATGTCATCAATGGTACTCCATGAGTAATTGTTGCTTGTGGTATAATAGCTGTTGGATAAGGTGTTCCAGTCGGAACCACCATTTTGCGAATATTCTATTTTGAAATTATTTCCTGCTCCACCTTCTGACCAGCTAATTGACATGCTTTCACAGCCGTCAAAAACTTCACCACCGTTGGGTGTATCAATTGTAATGTAAGGTTCGGCAATGGTGAAATTGTTATCGCTTTCATCAAAGACTGCCGCATTCTCATATTCCCTTACCCGTATTCTGCATTGATCTGATAAGCTGTCAGGAAATGTCCATGAATAACTGCCATCGTCTTCGGTAAGGCTGGTTATCTCTGTCCACGTGTTACCGTCATCCATGGTATAGTCTATGCTGACAAAGTCAGAGGTCAGGTATTCACTGCTCCATGATATTGTGGTATTGTTGCCTGTATAGTATGTGCTTGCTGTGTTTGGGCTGGTAACAGTTATCACCGGAGTGGGAGGAATAATGCTGAATACAGTATCGCTTTCATCACGCACGCAGGTGTTTTCATCATCCCATACCCTAATCAGACAATCATCACTGACAGCATCAGGAATTGTCCAGTTATAGTAGGTTGAGTAGGTATAATCAATGTAATTCCAACTGCTGCCGTTATCCGTGGAGTAGTAGATGTCATATTTGTTTGAGCCGAGTGTTGACACCCAGTTGATTTCCTGAGTGCTGCCGACTTCCCAGACTTCCCCGCCATTGGGTGTAGTAAGTACGATGTCTGTGTTCAGGTTCAGACTGAAAAGGGCATCGCTTTCATCCTGTATGGCAGTGTAATTATGATCGGTAACGCGAATCAGACATTCATCTGAACTAAGATTATCTACAGGATCCCAGGAATAATTGCCACTGGAGCCGCTGTCATAAACAGAATAGGCAATGGTTTCCCAGCTAGCGCCGTTATCGGTGGATAATTCAACATCAAAATAATTGTCTGTTCCGGCTGATGTCCATGTAATGTTGTGACTATCGCAACCTGTCCAGCTTTCACCTCCATTGGGGGATGTTACTTCTATCCAGGGTTCGGTGATGGTAAAGGTGGCATCACTGCTATCTGCTACTGCAGGATTGCCATATTCACTGACTTTGATCAGTGCTTCAGTAGTTGCTGTTTCCGGAATTGGCCAGCTGTACGACCCGTCATCCTGTGTTGGAGATTCGATGACACTCCATGTGTTGCCATTGTCATAAGAAATTTCAATCTCAACAAATTCTGATGACAGGTATTCACTGCTCCAGCTGATATTGAGGTTGTTGTTGAAATAATAGGTGCCGGAATTTGGATAATTTACAGTGATTTCCGGTAATGGATCAGAAATGGTGAAAACAGCATCTGAAATATCCTCAATACAACTATTATCATAATCAACAACCTTAAACAAACACTCTGTGGAAGGCACATTTGGTATTGTCCAGTTGTATGAGTCTGAATAAGAGTTGGCAATGTAATCCCAGGATGTTCCGTTGTCGGTTGAATAATAAATTTTGAAATGATCCGAAGAAGATGCAGATACCCATGATAAACTGTAGGAATCACCTACTTCAAATATCTCTCCGCCGTTGGGATTGGTGACAATGATGTCGGTGTTTGGATTGAGACTGAATGTGCCATCACTTTGATCGGTGACAAGGTTGTCATTGTGATCAGTAATTCTGATCAGGCATTCTGTACTGCTGAGGTTATCCACCGGATCCCAGTGAAATGAGCCGCTTGATCCTGATTCGTACATGGAATAAGCAAGGTTTGTCCATGTGCTGCCGTTGTCGGTCGATAATTCAATGTCAAAATAGTTTCCGGTTCCTCCGCTTGTCCAGTTGATGTAAGTGTCGCTGCATCCCTGATAGCTTTCGCCGCCAATGGGACTGGTGACAGTAATGTATGGTGCAATGAGTTCAAAATTAACATCCGTAATGTCAAAAAAGGCCGGATTACCGTATTCGCTGATGCGAATCTGACAATCGCCGGAAACCACATCCGGAAATTCCCAGTTATAAGACCCATCGTTTTCTGTTGTGTTGACAATTTCCGTCCATGTGCTGCCATTGTCAGAGGAAAACTCCAGTGTGACAAAATCAACATCGTTGTATGCGTTGCTCCATGTGATGCTGTAATTATTTCTTGCATACAGCGTGTTGCCGGAATTCGGGTATGTAATGTTAATTTCAGGTGTTGGCGGGGTAATGCTGAATACTGAATCCGATACATCATTTATACAGGAATTATCGTAATCCCTGACTTTGATTAAGCAGTCGTCTGACACATCATCAGGAATGGTCCAGTTGTAAGAATTTGAGTAAGTATTTGTCAGGTTTGTCCAGCTGGTTCCGTCATCCGCAGAGTAGTAAACATAAAAACGGTCTGAGGTGGATGCAGAAACCCATTCAATGGTATGATTATCACCTACCTGCCAGGCTTCTCCTCCATTGGGCGTAGTAAGGATGATATCCGTGTTTTCGTTGACACTGAAAACTGCATCACTCTGATCGGTGACGGAAGGTGAGTTGTGGTCGATTACGCGGATCAGGCATTCGGATGAGCTGATATCATCCACCGGATCCCACGCAAAGCTGCCACTTATTCCGCTTTCGTATAATGAATTTGCCAGACTTGTCCATGTACTGCCATTATCGGTTGATAACTCAATGTCATAATAATTGCCGGTCCCGTAGGCATTCCATGTAATGTGTTCATCGGAACAGCCCTCATAACTTTCACCACCGTTGGGCGAATTTACAACAATGTAGGGTTCTTCGATTGAAAACGTGTTGTCGCTCACATCAAATACAGATGCATTGTTGTATTCTTCAACCTTTACAAGGCATTGTGAGGAAATGATATCGGGAACGGTCCAGTTGTATGAGCCGTCGTCTTCCGTTACTGATTCAATCTCATTCCAGGTGCTACCGTTGTCATCAGAATAATACAGACTAACAAAATCTGAAGTTAGATATGAACTCGACCAACTGATGTTGTAATTATTACCCTGATACAAGCTTATGTCACTGTTTGGGTTGTTGAGATCAATAACAGGCGTTGGTGGCGTGATGTTAAAGTTTGTATCGCTGATGTCTTTGATGCAGGAATTATCATCATCAACAACCTTTATTAAAGCCTGATTGCTTTCGTTTTCCGGGATGTTCCAGGAATAACTGTTGTTGTAAGTGTTTGTCAGATATGTCCATGAACTACCATCATTAACGGAATAGTACAGGTTAAACCGATCCGTTGTGGAAGCAGATACCCATTCTATATCCTCTGTGGTTCCTACTTCCCAGTTTTCGCCGCCATTGGGTGATGTAACAATGATGTCCTCATTGGCAGTGATGCTGAAAACTGCATCGCTTTGGTCAAATACTGATGTATTGTTGATATCGGTAATGCGGATCAGGCAGTTGTCTGAATCGGTGCTTACCACAGGATCCCACTGATAAGAGCCTGATGAGCCTGTGCTGTACATGGATGATAATAGCGTAATCCATGAGTTTCCATTGTCTGTTGAATATTCAATTCTGAAATAATTGCCTGTGCCGCCGGTTTCCCAGTTGATGTACTCACTACTGCAGCCTTCAAGGTTTTCTCCGCCATTGGGGCTGATGATTGTGATATAGGGCTCTGCAATGGTAAATGTAGCATTACTTTGATCCTGCACCGGATTATCGTTGGAATCCATGACCCGCACGATACAGTTGGTTGAAGGGGTATTTGGAATCGTCCAGCTATAGCTTGTACCACTGTAGTTGCTTGCAAGTGATGTCCAGCTTACACCATTGTCGGTGGAATAATCCAGATTGTATAGTTCCGAGGTATTGCTTTCCGACCAGGTAATGTTGTGGCTGTCTCCCACGTACCAGACTTCCCCGCCGTTGGGGTCAGTCAGTGTAACTGATGAGGCGGCTTCACTGATTTCAAACAGTGCATCGCTGATGTCTGTCATGCATGAATTGGAATGGTCCGTGATTTTTACTAAACACTGGGTGGATGGATCATCCGGGATATTCCAGTTGTATGAGCTACCTGATATGTACTGGTTGTAACTTATTTGGTTCCAGCTACTGCCGGCATCGGTAGAATAATACAAATCAAAATAATTCGATGTGCCGTTGCGGTTGAATGTGATGGTTTCCTGTGTGCTGCCTTCCCAGACTTCATCACCATTAGGGGCTGTAACGGTTAAGGGGGAGGTGATGGTAAAAACAGCATCACTGATGTCGCTGGTGCCGGAGTTGTTGGAGTCCGTAATCCTGATCAGGCAATCACCTGATGAAGTGTTGGGAACCGTCCATGTGTAGGAGCCGCTGGTGGTGTTGTAATAACTTGTGATGGAGGTCCAGGAATTGCCGTTGTCGGTGGAATAATCCAGCGAATAATAATCCGATGTTCCTGAAGATGTCCAGGTGATGGTTTGTTCTGTACATCCGGCCCATGTCTGGCCGCCGTTAGGTGATGTGAGTGTGATGCTTTGTGCTGTAATTTGGAGAGCAAACAGGCTGAAGAAAGCAAGTAAAATGGTAGTTTTTTTCATGCTGGATTTGTTTTTAAAATGGAATGCCTAAAATTACAAAAATTGTACCATACCTGGTAAAAAAGCTTTGCATATTATATCAGCATGAAAGTGAGAATATTAGCATTACTTTCTTCTCCTACCAACAGAATAAAAGTGGAGGCCTGATCCTGGTAATTCGAAAAAGCTTACTGATAGATAAGTAGTCTGTCAACAATCAACTTGCTGTTGGCTCCTGTGAGAAAACCCAGCACAGAGCCGTATATGTCGTGGATATCAGTGATGTAAATGAATTCTTCGTCCATAAACATATGGACATATTCTTCATCATAATAAAGGCTGATTTTATGATAAGCATTGACATTGTCAAGGGTTTCCATTGGATTGTGAAACTTAAGGTAGGTGTGGTTTTCCTCATTATTATGCAAACAGACCGCCTTGTTCATACTATAGCCGGCAATATAATAAGCGCTGTCATCATTTCCTCCCCATACAAGGCCGTTGATGTCAAACTTGTTTCCTGATTCGAGCTTGAAAATACACTCAATCAGAAATGTCTCATCGGCATTATAATCAATTTCCCGAAGGTGTACGCAAGGTTCATCGCTGTCGTTTAGGATTTCGAGTTGCCCGTTGTCCGGATTTGCATTGAATGTCTGGTTGCTGCCACTCCAGTCATCATCTGTTTCAAGAAATTCTTCCTGGTATACAATTTCAAGCACATCTGTTGGAATGGATTCGTAGGATGAAGTGTAATCAGACCACCACGGAGGGTTCGTATCTTCATCAAACAATTCATCTATGTAATGGTTTTTTCGGAAGCCAAAGAAATTAATGCCTTCATAAACAACCTGATTAACATCAAAAGGTCTGCCCCGCATGATGCTGGACCATTCATTGTTGGGGAATAGCTGGTTGGTATTGTGCCTGTTAAGAAAGCCCAGCGACAGGTTTTTTAGAATGATTTCTTCACGCCTGTTTTCATTGGCTTTATGCCAGCTGTCTGTGTCAATTTCTATGCGGATTGGATCCTCATAATTGCATCTTGAAACAGTGTCATCTGCAAGATCTGTAAATTCTATTATCAGACCGGCTTCCTCAAAATCAAATTTGTATCCGTGCTCATTGGCATACTGATCAAAAGCATCTACATATGGCTCTGCCTTATCAGGTACATTGTACCACTGGTCATTGCAGGCAGTGAAAAAAGCTGTAGCCAGGCATAAGGCTGCAAGAATAAATGGCTTTACGGTGATCCTTGCGGCTGACTTTGTGGTAATTGGGTGTAACATATTTTTTATCATGTCATTACATGGCAAAGATACAAAAATATAACGACTCGGAGTTATGGCAGGCTTGAGGAAGTTACACCATCATGAAGCTCCGGATTATCAGACGGATGGAAATATGCCGGAATAATAAAACAGTTCAGCAGTAAATTTTGGATATCATGAAATCTTTGTATGCATCTGCTTTTTGTCTAAATTTGTCTAAAATTCTGGATTATGGCTGATATAAAGAAAAATCTGAAACAAATACGGGAAGAAATTCCTTCAGACATTACTCTGGTAGCGGTGTCCAAAACCAAACCCAATGAAGATATTATGCTGGCTTATCATGAAGGGCAGAGGATTTTCGGTGAAAATAAGGTGCAGGAACTTATGAGCAAACAACCGGAGCTGCCGCCTGATATTGACTGGCATATGATTGGTCATCTGCAAACCAATAAAGTAAAATACATTGCTCCCTGGGTAGGCATGATCCATTCTGTTGACCGAATGAAATTACTTCGCTTCATCAATAAAGAGGCAAAAAAGCAGGACAGAAAAATCAAATGTCTCCTGCAATTTCATATTGCCGAGGAGTCTACAAAATTCGGTCTTGACCTTGAACAAGCCAGGAAAATGCTTGATTCTGACGAGTATAAAGCAATGGAAAATGTTCGGATCTGTGGTGTGATGGGCATGGCAACTTTTACTGAGGACATGAATCAGGTTCGCAGGGAATTCAATAACCTGAAAAGCATATTTGACAGACTGAAAAAAGAATATTTCAGCTCAGAGGATGATTTTTGCGAAATATCCATGGGTATGTCAAATGACTATCCGGTAGCCATTGAAGAAGGATCTACAATGCTGCGTCTGGGAAGCACCATATTTGGTGCCAGAAATCAGTAAATGGCTTGCTTGCTATATGATTATCTGATTCTGTCGGCAGCTTTTACCCTCGCATCATCTTTCGCGATGTTTCTCATGGCAAGGTAAATGAAAATAATACTTACCACCGGCAAAATAATGGCTATGGTGAAATCTTTTTCAGCATCCAGTTGTTTGGCAACATCAAAAATGTAAAACAAAATGAGGCCAATCTGTCCGATCAGAAGGAAAATATTTACCCCACATAAGCGTATCTGAAGCTGACGGCGCTTATACAACAGAATGATGATAAAGCTCAGTGCCGTTGTCAAAACAAACAAAACTGTCAGCGGCAGGGCATTGTACGCATTTACAGCAATATCGCCAGGCTTAATTCCATAATGATAAAATTCCAGCACATTGGGTCCTGCAATTATGTGTGCTAGTGGAATGAAAAACATGATGATGCCGGTAATTACAGCACCCAACAGATATAAACTCTGAATTCTCTGAATCATAGCGTGTCATTTTTGACAAAATTACGATATTATCCTGAATTATTGTATCACGGATTGCAAATTAATCCACCATTCTATGGATCAAATGGTTCGAGAAAAACCGATGCCTTCGATTTTTGTTGTAAAATACATACTTTTTTTTTCTTGAATTAGTTGTACATTTGTTACAAATTGAAATTGAATCCATGGAACAACAAAAAAATGATGTTGAAGCGGTAAGGGAACTGAATGAGAAATACGAAATACTTACCAAAGAGATAAATAAACGAATTTTCGGTCAGGATCAGGTGATCGAAGAAGTGCTGATCAGTATTTTTTCCCGGGGTCACTGCTTGCTTGTAGGAGTACCCGGATTGGCAAAAACATTGCTCGTTAATACCATCGCGCAGGCTCTTGGCCTGAAAAACAACAGGATACAGTTTACGCCTGACTTGATGCCATCCGATATTATCGGCACCGAAATACTCAGTGAAAAACGCGAATTCCGGTTTATCAAAGGTCCCTTGTTTGCAAACTTTATTCTGGCAGATGAGATTAACCGTACGCCGCCTAAGACACAGTCAGCATTGCTTGAAGCTATGCAGGAACGTGCAGTGACAGCAGCAGGTATCAATTATCAACTTGACAAGCCCTTCTTTGTGCTGGCAACACAAAATCCCATTGAACAGGAAGGTACTTACCCTCTGCCGGAAGCACAGCTTGATCGTTTTATGTTCAATATCAATGTGGATTATCCGGACTTTGAGGATGAAATCACCATTGTTAAAAATACTACCTCAGATATCGAAACTGAAATCAAACCTGTCATGAGTGCCGAAGAAATTATCGGCTTCCAGAATCTTGTGAGAAAAATTCCGGTAAATGACCAGGTTTTGAATTATGCTGTCAATCTTGCCGCCAAAACCCGACCCGGTACAGAAAGACAACATCCGTGGACAGAAAAGTATATTCAGTGGGGCGCAGGGCCCAGGGCTTCTCAATATCTCGTGATTGGCGCAAAAGCCCATGCCATACTACATGGAAAATATTCTCCCGATATTGAAGATGTCAAAGCAGTGGCCAAAATTATTCTCAGGCACCGCATCATTAAAAATTACAAAGCCGAAGCCGAACGCCTCACCACCGAGGAAATTATAGATGCGTATCTGAAAGACTGATGAAGCTTTGCCTTAAATACGGTCTGTTTTTTGTTTTTTTGCTGATTGCTGCTTTTGCCTCCGGGCAGGACGGAAAAAAGATCAACATCATTTCTGCGGATGAAGCCCGCTTTGATAAACAAATTGGAACCAACGCCAGACGTCTCATTGGAAATGTGGGATTCAAACATGAAGACGCCTACATGTATTGCGACAGTGCATGGTTCTATGGTGAAACAAATTCAATGGATGCCTTTGGCAATGTCGTACTCGAACAAGGCGACTCTGTTACCATGACCGGAAAATATATGTCTTATAACGGATACACACGGCTGGCAAAAGTGCGGGATTCTGTTGTGCTGGTGCATAAAAATTCACGTTTGCTTACCGATTCCCTGAACTTCGACAGAACAGACAATATCGGGTATTTTTTTGAGGGAGGTGAAATTATTCATCAGGACATAAACATGACCAGCAGGGAAGGTTATTATTATCCCGATTCAAAAGATTTTAATGCGGTATATGATGTGGAAATGGTTCATCCCGATTATACCATTTTTGCCGACTCCCTGAAATACAACACAGAAAGCGAAATTACTACCTTCGTGGGACCAACACATATTGTCAGTGATTCCTCACGCATTGTCTGCAGCTCTGGTTATCATGATTCCCAAAAAGAAATCTCCGCCTTCGGAAAAAATACCACCATCTACCAGCAAAGCCAAACCATCAAGGCAGATTCAATATTCTATGATCAGAAAACAGGGGACGGACGGGCCTGGAAGAATGTGGATATGCTTGATACTGCTGAAAACTTTGCCGGAACCGGAAATTATGCCGAATACAATGATAAGAAAAATGAATCCATGATGACAGATTCTGCTCTCGTTATGTATTTTGAAGATACCGATACTACCTATATTCACGGAGATACAGTTTTCCTGTATAATGACTCCCTCAACAAACGTATCATTCAGGCGTATTATCACGTGCAGATTTTTGCATCTGATTTCCAGGGACGATGCGATTCCCTCTTGTACCTTGAAGGCGATTCACTGGCAAGAATGTTCCATGACCCGGTTTTGTGGGCGGAAGAAAGTCAGATAACTGCAGATACAATTGAATTGTTCCTGAAAGACAACAAGGCTGACCGGATCAATATGCTGGCAAATGCACTGATTGTCATTGAAGAAGATTCCGTCAGATTCTCCCAAATATCAGGAAACAATATGTTTGCTAAACTTAAAAACAATGAGCTCTCACGAATATTTGTGCCTGAAAATGCCGAAACTATATATTATATCCGCGACGATAAAACCGAAGACATCATCGGAGTAAATAAAGAAACAAGCCGGGAAATGACAATTTTCCGCGAAGACGGTCAGATACAACAAATCAAATTCGTCGATAAGCCCGATGGGGCTCTCCTCCCGGATGACCAGACAAATCCTTCCGAACTCAGACTGAACCAATTCCAATGGCTGAGTGATTTAAGACCGCGAAGAATCCGCGATCTGTTTGTGTGGTAGTTAAAATAGCGAAGAAAACGCCCAGAAAATCACCAAAAATATAATACTTGACATGCCACGCAGGCTCCCGTGTTTATTGTCTGATTTTATTCGTATTTTTATCCTGTTCAGATAATAGGTTGCTATAAATTTAGTAGGATGATTGCAATGACAAAACTTAGTGAAGCACCAAACATTGGAAAAGTGCTCGAGTTGAAATTGAGAAGTGTTGGCATTGAAAGCCTCGAAGATCTCAAAGGAGTTGGGGCTGAAAATGCATTTGAGAAAGTCAAAAAAATTGACCGCAATGCCGGACGCAGTATTCTCTTTTCACTCGATGGAGCTATTTCAGGATTGAAATGGCACAAAATCCCGGAGAATCGTAAACAAGAACTCCGGACTTTTTTTAATGAGCTCGAACAAAAGAACTGACTTTAGTAAGCCGTAAAGCCCGGTTCTCTTTGGAGCGTTTTCTTTTTCTGTGAGTTCACCTGCTTGGTGGATAAGATTTTACTATCCTTAATTTTCCCTGAGTCGCCAGAAAAAAACCTGACAAATCTCATTGGTGACAGTCTGAAGTATCATCATCTTTAAGCTGTCAAGATGAATCTCAGGAATTATGCGGAAAATTGAAAAACACCCCATCCTTGATGTGCCGGAATCACGGAAAGTGAGCTTCAGGTATAAAGGAAATGAAATAGTTGCAGAAAGTGGCTTTACCATAGCAGCAGCACTTCATCAGGCCGGCTATCCGGTTCATTCCCACTCAATTCAAAACAGAAACCGTTCTCTGGAATGTGGGATTGGAAAATGCGGAGCATGTGAAATGCTGGTGGATGGAAAAATCAAACGCATATGTATCACCAAAGTTGATGGCGTTAAAGAAGTACGCGAAATCCCAAAAGATTATCAGCCTGATATTGAACCCGCCAGCACCGGTGAACCCTACCGTACCTTCAAAACACGGGTTGCAATTATCGGCGCTGGCCCGGCCGGACTGGCTGCCAGAGAAGTCCTGAACAACTACGGTGTGGACAATCTTGTCATTGATAACAATGAGAAAATCGGCGGACAGTTTATCATGCAAACTCACCAGTTCTTCTTTTTCGAAAAAGAAAAAGAATACGGTGGTATGCGTGGCTTCGATATAGCAGAAACACTCGCAGGAAAAGACCATTCCGGAATTATTCTGAACGCCACCGTCTGGGATATTCTGGAAGGTAAACGACTGGGTGTGAAAAACATCAAAACCGATGAAATTTTTTACATTCTGGCTGACCAGCTCATCATCGCCACCGGGGCTGTGCCTTTTATGCCCGGTTTCGAAAACGACGACCTGCCGGGGGTCTATACAGCTGCTGTTGTGCAGAAAATGATGAATACTGAATTTACCCTCCTCGGGAAAAATGTGCTTACCATTGGTGCAGGAAACATTGGATACCTTACCTCGTATCAGTTGATGCAGGCAGGCGCTAATGTTAAAGCCATTATTGAGGCACAAGCCCGTGAAGGTGGATTCCCTGTACAGGCAAACCGTGTGCGCAGACTCGGCATTCCTGTGATGACAGGATATATCCTGATTAAAGCAATCCCAAACAAAGACAATACCGGTATCATAGGAGCAGTTATTGCCAAAGCTGAAAATTTTAAACCTGTGCCGGGTACTGAACAAAAAATCTACGGCATTGATGCCATCAATGTCTGTACCGGTCTTATTCCGGATGATCAACTGAAAGATAAAGGCGAAGAAGTATTTGGCCGGCAGGTACACACAGTAGGCGATGCCCTCAGAATTGGCGAGGGGACAAGCGCTGTGCTCAGAGGCAAACAAGCCGCTTATGAAATCCTCGAACAAAGCAAAACCCGCTTTGATTATGATACATACCTGAATGTCTCCAAAGAATATATCGACTCACAACAACACCCGGTTCAAGTATTGGAAGAACCCCTCAAGCCTACTTCCGATCGGGCCAAAGAAAAACCCTTTGTGCTGATCGATTGCCTGCATGGATTCGCCTGCAACCCCTGCGCTTTCGCATGTCCGTATGATGCCATCACCAAATCATCAACCAGTACCGCTCCTCACATCGATTTCGATAAATGCATCGGCTGCATGAAATGTGTCAACCAGTGCCCGGGCCTTGCAATTTTCGGATATAACCTCCAAAAGGACTGGCTTTTCCTTCCCATCGAATATGAAGTGGAAGAGAAAAAAGATGTTTTCCTTGTCAACAATCAGGGAGAAAAACTGGGAACCGGACAAATTGAAAAAATACTGAAAAAACCCAATAAAACCAATGTCGCACGTGTCTCCTCCTTTGACCTTCACGGAGAAGACCTCATGAAGGCACGTGGGTTTATTGCAAAGAATACCTACCCGCAATCACTTGAAATCAAAGCGGGAAAGGACGAGCATCCTGCAAAAACCTTTGTTTGCCATTGTGAGGATGTCAGCCTGCAGCAAATACTCACTGTTATTGGTGAGAGAAAATTTATTTCCGTTGATGAACTTAAGCATACCACACGCATAGGCATGGGGGCCTGTCGTGGTAAACGTTGTATAAAGAGACTGCGGCAGATGATTGCTCCTTATGGCATCGAAATAACCGGAGAAGCAACACCCAGAGCACCTTTGTCAAACCAGTTGACCATGGCGGAAATGTATCCTCATTCACCTGACGAACAGATATTTACCAGCGTAAATGGTGACAAACCCAAAAGGGTGAAAGTGAAAAGTCTGATTGCCGGGGGTGGAATGGCAGGATCTGCACTGTTTCGCTATATGTCCGAAGCCGGCCTGGAACCGGTGCTGATGAACAAGGGCAGGGGTGCATCCTGGCGAAATATTGCAGGTGGAAGACCGGCTTTTTCACTGCCCGCCCTTGCGGATATAGCCATTCATAACAAGCAGATTTTCGAAGACCTGCAGAAAAAATCCAACATCGATTATCGGGACATCAATTATGTTAGCTTTGCTCATGATGAGGCTACTTATCAATCACTTGATGCCTCGCGAGCCTGGAGCGATGCCATTATGATAGAACCCAAAGATTTTCCGAAATACCTGTCGCCACACTTTAACCCCAAGCTCGGAAAATACAAATCCGCACTGGTAACCAACGATTGCTGGCAGGCAACTCCCGGAAAAACCCTTGACCTGATCAGGCATCTGGGCATTGAGGCAGGTGGGTTGATTCAGGAAGACTGTGAGCTGATTGATCTTCGGAAAGAAGGCGATAAAGTGATCGCACTGGTATTGCTCCACGATAAAACCTACCTTGAATACGAAACCGAACATTTTGTGAATGCACTTGGACCCGATGCTGAAAAATTTGCCCGCAAACTCAATATCCATACCGGTCTTTTTCCTGTCAGGCATCAGGCATTCATTACTCGCAGACTCCCCTATATGGGCATTGACGGTAAACCCTTGCCCATGATGATCGACCGCCAAAACTATAAAGGATTTTCTGCCGTATACGGGCAACAGCTTGCGGAAACAGGCCAGATCATTGGATGCGCCAGCCCGGCTGTTGATCCCATGGAAACCGATAAAAACCTGAAAATCAATTCCCGCGAATTCATCAACATCGTTTCCGAAGTCTTTGTCGATTGGATTCCTGAGCTTTCAAGTGTGGGATTCCAGGCCGTCTGGGGTGGCTATTACGTGGAACCACGATATATCGTTGATCCCGGACTTGGCCTTTTCGTCGGACTTCGTGGCCACGGCTTTATGCTTAGTCAGTATCTGGCCAAACTGTATGTTGATAAGCTTACCGGCAAGATTGTTCCTGACTATTTCGACAAGCTAAGACTGCAGGATGAAGGCCTTTCCGAAGCAGCCTTTAAATAAACGATTTCTCCAATTCCTTTTGTTCATAGTTAAGAGCCGGTGTTTGCCGGCTTTTTTCTTTTGGGCGCCTTTATCTGCCTTCGCTTGCAAGTCACTACCCGCTTTGTCTGCATTTGCACGGCGAGGCAGGAGCTTCCTCCGGTCGCTATGCCCTGCCGGCAAATATGCAGCCACAGCCGGCAGTGAGCTTTCCATCTGCGGCAGGGCGCGGGTTTTTCAGTGATATTAATTGTATTAAAATGCCATTACACGTAATTTATTCATTGATGTTACTTCCTTGATATAAGAGCAATAGCATGACATGAAATGAGTTGTATAAAGAA